>CAWVXU010000015.1:0-41072 GCA_963934255.1 uncultured Fibrobacterales bacterium | reverse complement strand
CATTGAGTCCGACTGCTGCTACTTCTGGCTTAAAGAACATGATAGTTGACATGTTGCGATATTCTAGGGGGACTCGTTCTAAATTGTACATCGTTTTGACTGAGAAACGGGCTTCCATTTCTGCGATGTTCACTAGGGCGGCCCCCGGTGTTATGTCTCCAGAACCATAGATATGGTCTTTTAGTTTGGAATTATTCTCACCAATGAGCATGCCGCACTCATCAGGTATAATTCCGATGGCTTCAAGGTTGAGGTGGTCTGTATTGGGTATGCGGCCAATAGACATAAGTATAGTATCAACTTCTAGGACTTCGCAATGTCCATCTGCGTTGTTAATAACCACATCCATGGAATTCTCTTTTTGTCTGACTTCAGCTAGAGTAGAATTGTGAAAAATATTGACACCATTGCTTTCTAGATTTTTATCAATAAAGTTTGAAATATCATTATCCTCAAAAGGTAAAATCCTATCAGCTCGGTCAAGTAAGTAAACATCTGTTTGCTTAAAATTGGAAAATATTGTTGCATACTCACAACCAATAATTCCAGCGCCAACGATGAGAAGGCGTTTAGGGAATTTCTTGAGACTTAAGAGGCTAGAAGAATTAATGATTCTGCGATCTTCAAAGGGGATTCCAGGAAACGGACGCGGTCGCGAACCTGTTGCAATTAAAAAGTTATCAGCTTTTAGGCGAATCTCTCCGCCTTCATTGAGAAAAACATCCACGTGATGGTCATCCACAAATTTGGCCTGACCATGGACATATTGAATTGAACCGTCTTGTCCTTTTGAAGGATGAAAAGATTCAATTTGTGATAGCATTTGATATTGCTTTTCTTTGGCCGCTGTTAGCACCGTTTTTTGAACATCAGGAAAGCTCACTTCAACATTTGTAGATCGATATCCACGATCTGTTTGCGTGGCCCCTGCGTAATCTTTAGATAATTCCCAAAGTGACTTGCTTGTGAGCGCACCCCAGAGAACACCAGCCCCGCCAATTTCACTTTTTTCAATGATACAGACATTTTTACCAATATCCATTGCACGCATAGCACCTGCATATCCCGCTGGTCCGCAGCCAATGACAATCAGGTCAAATTTCTCTAGATTTTTTACTGTTTGTGGCATTATTGTTCTCCCCGGGTAAAGGTCCACTCATTTGGTGTGGAAAGTTCTGGCACATATTGATATCCACTGACATCAAAGTTTTTTAAATCTTCTGGATCTTTAATTTTATTTTCGATAATATATCTTGCCATCAGGCCACGAGCTTTCTTTGCATAGAAAGAGATAATTTTTAGTTTACCATTCTTGGTGTCTTTAAAAATGGGCGTAATTACAGGTGCGCTGATGTTTTTTAATTGTACAGAAGCCGAATATTCATTTGATGCTAATTGGATTAGTGCTTGAGACTGAGTTGATTGAATATCTTGGTTGAGAGCATCAGTTATTTGGCTGCCCCAAAATTCGTAAAGGTTTTTGCCGCGTTGATTGGTGAAGCGGGTTCCCATTTCTAGACGATAGGCTTGTAAGGAATCTAGTGGACTTAAAAGACCATATAAACCACTGAGTATGCGAATACTTTTTTGAGCAAAGTTGATTTGAGTCTTTGAGAGACTGATGGCATCAAGTCCAGTGTATACATCACCATTAAAAGCATAGATACTCGGACGGGAGTTTTCTTGATTAAACTCAGGAGTCCAGTCCTCAAAACGTTCTTGATTCAATATGGAAATTTTCTCAGAGACATTCATCAGTTTAGCAATGTCATTTGCGTTGAGTTCGCGCAGAAGGTTAACTAAATCTTGTGTGTCATTGACAAATCGAGGGGGTGTTATTGGAGAGTGAGGAATTTCACTTTCGTAATCTAAAGATTTGGCAGGGGAGAGTAAAATAATCATGGGCTTACCGTTGGAGTGTAATGAGTAAATTTTGAACTTTTCCAAGTCGTACTATCATCAAATATGTAAAAAGCTGCGATATATGGGTTGGATTTCAGGATTTCTTGTCCAGCTTTAAGAGGAAGAATAAAGAGTGCTGTGGCCCAAAGATCAGCATCTAAACCATTTGAAGCAATAACTGATACTGAAGCTTTACCAGAGGCACTTTTAGCTGTTTTGGGGTCTAAGATGTGGTGATGTTGTTGACCGAGCGAGTCGATAAAGAATTGTTGGTACCTGCCTGAAGTAGCTAATGATTTGAATGTGGTATCTTCTAAGCTGAGTATACCTTGAAGTTGGCCTTCAGTGAATGGGTTTTGAATCCCAGCTCTCCAAGGGAGTCCCTTAATAGATACTCCATTGACAACTAGGTCGCCTCCGATTTCTAGCCAAAAATTTTGAATGTTTTTACGGAGTAAGAGCTTCCTAGACCATTCAAGTGCGTAACCTTTTGAAAAGGAACCCAGAGCAAGATGGCGATGTTCTTGCAGAATCTGAATTGAGTTATTTGATAATAATTTATAAGGTAGAGTTTTTAGTAGTTCTTTTTCTTTTATAAGAACTGAGTCATGTGGCACTTTTTTGGTTTGTCCGTATTCAAGTCCATAGTGGGCAATTAAATTACCTATACCTGGGTTAATTGACTGCTTTGTAAGCTCAAATGCCTTGTGTGCATAGGATAAAAGAGCATATTCCTCTGGATCAACTTTTAGTGTATCACCTTTTGAGGCTTGATAAAATAGACTGTCTAGGCGAGACCGGCTTTGAAATTTGTTGGAAAATTGCTCGTATTTAATTGAAATACTATCACATAAGTCATGATATTGGACTGAATCAACTTGAGCCTTGAAGTTAATTGTAGTCCATAGGCTCTGCCAACTTGCATTGTGCCAAGCGCTGTGATTGGCTGCACGATATTGATTCCATCCGCGAAATGCTAAAGTAAATAGCACAGCCAGGAATAGTACGAAAAGTTTTCTACGATACTTCATTTGCTTTAAATATAGAATTCTACTTTTATATAGTGATGATTCAAAAGGGGGAATCTATGGAAATCCAATTTTCATTTGATTTAGACCAAGCTCAACGTGATTGTATCTTGAATTCAACGTTTTATCTTGAATGGTTAAATAATCTACAAGACGGGATTGATATTAGCTCAATTGAGTTTCAATCGGTGGATTTCATTTATAGAAATGGTATTCCACGTCCGCTTTTCATCAAATTTATTGTGGATGCTAAGGACGCCGAAGGTCACAAGTTACCCGGAATAGTCTTATTACGAGGTCCTGCAGTATGTGTTTTACCTATACTGTACACAGAAGACGAACCTTATGTCGTACTGGTGCGACAAGCAAGATTAGGGCCCGGTATATTAGGCAATTTAGAAATACCCGCCGGCATATTAGATGTTGATGTCTCTCTTAAAGAGTTAGCTGCCAAAGAATTAAAAGAAGAAACAGGCTTAGATGTTGAATTACATCAATTAAAAGACCTATTAAATGACTTTGGTTCGGTACATTCACGACTCTATACTTCAGTAGGGATTTCTGATGAGAGTTTGGCTTTTTATCTCTATGAAAGGAGTATGGAGGCCGGTGACATTGAGTTGTTACAAGGTGCTATTCGTCAAAATGAACATGAAAATGAATTTATCAGGGTAGAAATGATGCCGATTTCCGCTGCTAAAGTTCACTTACAGGATTCTAAAAGTATACTTGCCATTTTGATGTATGAAAGTTTAAAATGGAGTCAACGTTGATTTCTGAAGAGAAGCCGTATTCAATTCGTTTAAAACTTGCTCAAATGGAAGTGATTCCTGGTCGACCTGATCTGAATTTTACCAAAATACAGAGCTGGTACTTGGAGAATCACACCGATTGCGACATCATTGTTTTTCCTGAAATGTGTCTTTCTGGATACTTGATCTCAGATCTTTGGGAAGATTTACATTTTTTAAAAGATTGTATGTCATTTGCTCAAGAGCTGTGTGATATGACAAGTGATTGTGTCCTCATATTTGGCAGTGTATATTTAGACGAAAATAAGACTGGTGAAGATGGTCGTCTGCGTCGTTATAATTCTGCGATGATTTCGCAAAATGGACAGTGGATTCAAAATAAAATGATCTCACAGAATCATTTCCCTAAAAGTTTAATGCCCAATTATCGAGAATTTGATGATTCACGATATTTTTATGATCTAAGAAAGTTTGCTTGGGAAGAGAGTCAAGAATGGTCTAGCCTCCTGGCTCCTGTCAGTTTGTCTTGGAATTCATCAGTAGATAATTCCGACGCAGAAGTTACCAAGCGAACTTTGACGATTGCCCCAATTCTTTGTGAAGATTCTTGGGATAATGATTATTCTCAAAGTCCAAGTGAGGTCTATTGTAAGAAAGGTGCAAAGCTTCTCATCAATCTAAGTTGCTCGCCTTATACCCATGATAAATTTCAAAAGCGCAATAGGTTATTATTAGATCATGCTAAAGAGTATCAAGTTCCAGTGGCTTATGTGAACAATGTGGGTATACAAAATAACGGAAAAACCTTGTTTTCGTTTGATGGTCGCAGTGCCTTTTATACTCCTGATTTAGAAGTTTTTACAGAGCTTGACGCATGGCACGAGGGAGTTGAGTCCTATGATTTCCCAGCATCAGCCCAAGCCCAAGTTCAAAATCAAGCCTTTTCACTTGTTGGGTCCAAATTAGTTTCTGCACCCTTTGAGGCTGAAACTATAGAGCATAAATTAGACGCAATCATCTACTCTCTTAAAACCCACATGGCTCAGTCAGGTCTCAAGCGCGTGGTTATTGGCGCAAGTGGGGGAGTTGATTCTTGCCTAAGTGCTGCTCTATTTGCTCAAATTTTAGCACCTGAAGATATCTTTTTAGTCAATATGCCAAGTCAGTATAATAGTCAAACGACCATTTCTATTGCAAAAGAACTCGCGGCTAATATTGGCGCCTGGTATATGGAAGTTCCTATTGAAGATTCGGTGACTTTAACTAAAAGTCAGATTGATGGATTAGAAATTCATCGAGAAGGCGAGTCCCAAGTATTAAAGCTCTCTTCTTTTCATCTTGAAAATGTTCAGGCGAGAGATCGAAGTTCAAGAATTCTCAGTGCTATAGCTAGTTCTGTTGGTGGTGTTTATCCTTCCAATGCTAATAAAGCTGAAACAATGGTAGGTTATTCAACTCTGTATGGAGACCATGGTGGATTTATACTGCCGATCGGTGATCTTTGGAAAGATGAAGTTTTTGAGATGTGTCATTTATTGAATCATCGTCATCATTCATTCTCCAAATCCACCTCGATCATTCCTCCAAAGGTTTTTGAAATCCCACCTTCAGCGGAGCTCTCGGATAAGCAGGATGTTAATGCTGGTTTGGGGGATCCCCTTATTTATGAATACCATGACAAGCTTTTTCATTCATGGATACAGCGTTGGAATCGTTCAAATCCTAGTGAAATCCTTCTATTTGCAATTAAAGGTGAGTTAAATTCATTTTTATCTCTACCTCAGCCAATAGATAATTATTTTAGTACTGCGGATGAATTTATTGAGGATTTAGAGCGATGGTGGCGGCTGTTTAAAGGAATGGGTGTGGTGAAGCGGGTTCAAGCTCCCACCATTATTGCTTTAAGTAGAAGAAGTTTCGGTTATGATTATCGTGAGTCTATCATGAGTGTATATATGGGGCGTGATTATCTCGTCCTCAAAGAAAAATTTTTATCTGAGGGTCAGAAATGGTTTCAAGATTAGTTGATTTAGATGCATACCATGCATTAATAGCCCATAAAGAAGAAATGTTAGACTTTGACGTAAGAAAAGCATTTCAAGTTGACCCGAAAAGAGCTGCTAAGATGTCTCTTGAGGCATGTGATTTTTTTGTGGATTACTCCAAAAATTTGGTCGAGCCCAAAACAATGGAACTTTTGATTGACCTTCTTAGAGCCTCTGGTTTTAAAGAAAAGTTAGAAGAACAATTTGATGGTGCTCATATTAACAATACAGAAGATCGAGCCGCACTTCACACTGCACTTCGAGCTCAAGGAAAACCTGGTAGTTTAATCGTTGATGGACAAGATGTTCACAAAGATGTTGCTGAAGTACTCGTCAAAATGCAAAAATTTACTGAGCGAGTCCACTCAGGTCATTGGAACGGATTCTCAGGGAAGCCGGTCAAATATATTGTCAATATCGGAATAGGTGGATCAGATTTAGGTCCTAAAATGGTGGTTGAAGCATTGCAAAATTTTGCTAGTGATGACCTTCCTGAGGCGCACTTTGTTTCCAATGTCGATGGTCACCATATTATTGATGTTCTGAAAAAAGTGAATATTGAAGAGACTTTATTTGTGGTTGCTTCCAAAACATTTACCACTCAAGAGACTATGACAAATGCTGAGTCAGCTAAAGCTGCAGTGATCAAGTATTATGAAGGTAACTCTGATGTCATTGCCAATCATTTTATTGCGCTATCAACTTCATCTGATTTAGTTTCGAAGTTTGGTATTGATTTAGACAATATGTTTGAATTTTGGGACTGGGTTGGCGGACGTTTTTCAATGTGGTCTGCTATTGGACTTCCTGTTGCAATTGCTCTTGGTTGGGATCAATTGATGCAGCTTCATCAAGGTGCTCGTGAACTGGATGAACACTTGCATGAAACACCACTTGAAAAAAACCTTCCCGTTCTCTTGGCAGTGATAGGCGTTTGGTACAATAACATATTGGAATGGGAAAGCCATGCCATTTTGCCGTACTCTGAGCATTTAGCTGAATTTCCGGCATTTCTACAGCAATTAGATATGGAGTCAAATGGTAAAGGTACGACTATCTATGGTCAAGCAGTTGATTGGAATACAGGTCCGATTGTTTGGGGTAAAGCCGGGACCAATGGTCAGCATGCATTTTTTCAATTAATTCATCAGGGGACGAAAAAAATCTCTAGTGATTTTATTGGCTTTGTCACTCCTAAGCATGATTTAATCGGTCATCATCACAAGCTACTTGCCAACTTATTGGCTCAAACAGAAGCTTTGATGAATGGAAAAACTATCAATCAAGCGCTTGCTGAAATTATGACCACAGGTCAAACTGACAAGAATAAAAAAGTAGCAGAAGACCTCGCTGTTCACAAAGTTTTCAAGGGTAACCATCCGACGACGACTATTTTGTTAAATGAATTAAATGCAAAAACCCTTGGAAGTTTAATTGCTCTATACGAGCAAAAAATATTTATCCAAGGTGTTATTTGGCAAGTCAACTCGTTTGATCAATATGGTGTTGAGTTAGGCAAGCAACTCGCCAAACCGGTACTTGATGATTTGACTTCAGGTCGTAGGGTCAATGAGCATGACCCAAGTACCAACCAACTTATTGATTACATTAATAAAAATATTTAAGTCAGTTCCTCAAAATAATGACTGAGAAATTAGAGTTAAGCAAAAGTCAGCCTCGTCAAGCCGGCACTGCTTCTAAAGATCAACAACTCGCAAAAAAAATTATTCATGTCGATATGGATAGTTTTTATGCGTCGGTTGAATTATTGGATTACCCGCAATATATTGAAAAACCCATTGCCGTGGGTGGTAATTATACTCGTGGGGTTTTAACCACTTGTAATTATGTGGCTCGTCAATTTGGAGTCAAGAGTGCCATGTCCAACAAAAAGGCGCTTCAGCTTTGTCCCGAGCTTATCATACTGCCGGTTCGGATGGAATTATACAAAGAGGTGAGCGCAAAGATTTTTAAGGTCTACGAGCGTTATACAGACTTGATTGAGACTATTTCTCTAGACGAAGCTTACCTTGATGTCAGTAATTGTCAATTATTTGGTGGCAGCGCAACGCTGATAGCTGAAGATATTCGAAAGTCTGTTTTTGAAGAAACTAAGCTGACTGCTTCTGCTGGTATTGCTCCCAATAAATTTTTGGCCAAAATATGTAGTGAGCTTCACAAGCCTAATGGTCAATATGTTTTGACTCCGGCTCAAATACCAGAATTTATGCCTTCACTTTCTGTGAGTAAAATATGGGGAATTGGTAAGAAAAGCACACAGATTCTAGCTAAAGCAGGGATATATACCTGTGGTGATGTACAAAAATGGACCAAATTTGATCTTGAAAATCAATTCGGTAAAATGGGTCGCTCTCTTCACGGCTATGCTCGGGGCGTTGATAATAGTATTGTCACTCCACATCGAGAAAGAAAGAGCATCAGTGTTGAGCGGACCTTTGAAGTGGATGTTGCTCGAAATCAAATTAAGAAGAAACTGCTTCTAGATCTCTACGGAGCACTTCTTGTTAGGCTTGCTAAATTTCATCAAAAAGAGAAATTGAAAGGAAACAAAAAGCCATTGATTGGGTCTTTGGTTGTCAAAGTAAAGTTCGCGAACTTCGAACAAACTACCAAGGAACAAAAATGGCATGAGGTCGATTCTCAAATTTTCATCAATTTAATGTCAGAAGCCCTAACTCGTAAAGAAGAAGGTGTACGATTACTCGGTTTAGGAATTAAATTTCAATCAGATGAAAAAGTTCAACTAGACTTATTTCAATAAATATTAGCTTATTTCAGGAGTGTCAATGTACGTGAAAAAAATAATCACTAGACTTGTGTCTGTTTCAATTTTCACCATTTTTCTCTCTACAGTATATGCCGCTGAAGTGAGTTCAGATAAGAAAATACTTGGTCAATCCTTATCTAAGCTGAGGACTCAGTTTAATTTCCAGTCACCCAAGGTGCTTTTGGTCAATAGTAAGCCCAAGATTTTAGCTAAAATACTAGAAGCTAGCCCTCATGTGAAAGTGGTGGATTTTGGTAGTTTAAAACCCTTTGATGATGAGTTTGTATGGAGTATTTTGGATCTTCATTCTCATGGTGCAATTTGGAATGATATTAGTGATTGGAAAGGTTCAAAGGCTCTTGTAAAAGAAGTTGCTCAATTAATCAGGCCCCAAGCTACTCAAGTTTGGGTGAGGTTTGAGGCAGGAATCATTACCGCATTGACTGAAATGGTACCTAAGCAAAAAGGTCTTTCCGGCGGGCAATATTCCATGCGAATGGTTGAGCTTGAATTAGCAAGCTTTCAGTGGAAGTCTGTTGATGTGAAATGGAATAAACCTTGGGACTTCAGTGAGTTTCAAGGAAACATAAAAGACTGTGCCTCATCTTGTACTCTTTCACACAAAGCGACTCCAAAGTTGTCCTTAAATGTTAACTCAGTTCAAATGAAGTTGGCTCTTTATCAAGAAAATAAGGACCCTATTGATGTTCACGGAGATTTTATCCTCAAGAGTGTTCAGGAGCAAAATGATATGATTGAATCAATGGTAGAGCTTCTCAAAGCGGAAAAAACATGGATGTTTTCTCAGCTTTGGCCAATTATTTCTGACCAACAAAATGCTCCGATTTGGGATTGGTATAAGATAGTGAATCACGATATGAAGATTTCTCACTCCGAGGTGAAAAAATGGGCTCTTGATGGGGGCGGTATTAAAATGTGGAATCTTCTAGATATCAAGGTCGGAGGACGTCGAGTAAAATGGACTTCTGATCTTCATGGTTATAATGCTATTGAAGTATTTAAGTAGCGTAGCTTATTAGCGGGCTTGTCCAGATATAGCAGCAAGGTAACCATCGAATCCAGAAAATCTTACACCGAATTGATATTGAATCTGGTTTTCAGCTAATTTGGACATTTCTAAATCAATATCAACATTATTAATCTCACCAGGTAGAGTTTTGTCATTGGCTTCATAGGCAAGGGGCTTCATTGCTTTGATAGCAGCAGCTTTACCCATCTCTATATGACGGCTGTTGGGGGTATCGGCATCGATTTTTTTATCTAGTATACCTTGAAGGCGATCTTCAAAGCTAACTTCTTTTCGCAAGTAACCTTCAGTATTAACATTGGCAATATTATTGGCAATGGCGCGTTGCTTCATCATATTGGCATCTAGGCTTTTATAGACAAGCGTACGTGTAGTTTTTCCAAACAGGTAATTTCTGACATCCATGGCGATTCTCCCGAGACATAGTTCTTTCTAATATTCTTATAGCGAAGAATATGCCATTAATTATCAACCAAGAATTTAATGGGGAAATATAGGGCGGGAATAGGTAATAGTGCCGAAATTAACTTAAAAACAAAGCTTTTAGTCTCAATAAAGAGTGCCCTATAGAAGGTATCGGATGAATTGAGAAAGACCTTTAGGGCAAAATCGTACTTTTTTTAAATAGATATGAGGGCTAATTCTGCCTTAGTTGAAATTTCCTAGGTAAAAATTTGTCTACCTTTGTGTTATGATGAAAAGCGTTTACGAAAAATTAAGATCAGCCTCCGTGGCTCGACAACCAACAACCCTCGAAGCCATTCGTCTATTTAATGGCTTAGCTGATGGGATTGAAGGTTTGACAATTGATCAGTTCAAGCATCATTATCAAATTCAGCTCTTTAAAGCACAAACTGAAGATATCATCCAAACTTGTGTGTCATTTTTAAAAGAGCTTGGCGCTGAATTTATTTGCTTAAAGACACGTGTTTCAGCATCAGGGGCCTCTTTACAAAAACCCGATATCAGTATTTTGTTTCAAGTTGAGGGTAGTTCTTCTTTAACCAAAGTCCGAGAAGGAATTGTTTGTGTAGAAGTTGACTTACTAGACACTATTAATCCAGGTCTTTTTTTAGATATGAGACACTTTAGATTAAAGCAATCAGAATTGATTTTAGATCAATTGACTGAATCCTTTGGTGAGATCAAATTACTGAATCTTTTTAGTTATACATGTTCATTTGGGTTACATTCGGCCATGGCCGGAGCTCAATACACTTGTAATGTGGATATCTCTGGTAAGATATTAGATCGAGGTAAGCGCAATTATCAACTTAGCGGAATTGATCCAAATTTACATGGGTTTGTCCGTGAGGATAGTAGAAAATTCTTAGAATTTTGTATTCGTAAAGAGAAACAGTTTGATTTTATTGTTTTGGACCCACCTACATTTGCCCGGTATAAAAAGAAAACATGGTCTGTCCATAAAGAGTTAGCGGGACTATTAGAGCAAATTGATCAAATCCTCAAGCCTGGTGGTCGTCTGCTTCTGAGCACCAATGCTTCGGATATTGCGAATTCTGATTTGAAAACATGGGCTAAACCATTTAATTGGAAATGCATTGAAGAAGGCGGTCAAGATTTAGATTTTAAACCCAGTCAGGATGTGAAAGTGAGAGAGTCTTCATTATCTGTTTGCTGGTTTCGAAAAAACAAATGGTCCACTTAGATTTGCCAATAGGACTTTAACACTTCGTAGGTAAACCCCCAAAGAGGCATCGGGTGGTTATTATTTTTAATTGGGAAGCTTGGAAAAGTTTGGCTTTTTGCCGCGGCTAATCCACCTGGTTGAAATACTTGATGAGAACTTTCCTGATTGAAGTCAGATAAATTAATCCATTGATATTGTTGAACTTCACTAGGCTCTAATATGAATTGATAGTCATTTATTATGTCAAAGGCTACTTTGAATGCATAAGGTTGGGTCTTAACAGCTCGCCCAATGGCATTACCTGCGGTTTTTGGCTCCATCGTGAGATGAAGATTTTGGACGTCTAATAGTAATCCAATTTCTTCAAAAGTTTCACGTACAGCGCATTCCAATGGGGTTTCGTTGTCTTCAATTTTACCGCCTGGAAAACACCAATGTCCTGACCAAGGATCATTTTTATTTGCTGTTCTTTGCATTAGTAATACTTGAGCCCCCAAGGTGGGATGCAAAGTTTCAATAATGGCTACTGATGCGTTAAGGATTTGGTTTCTCTAGAAGTAATTTTTCTTTAGTCGTTTTTGACGATTCATCAGAAACGAATAAGACAGTTCCTTGTTCTTTCATGGTTTCTTGTGAATCAGAAGTTTTTTCAGTACTTGAATTCAGTTCAATATTCACCTGAGTGTCTTTTAATATTTTTTCTTTAGTCGTTTTTGATGATTCATCAGAAACGAATAAGACAGTTCCTTGTTCTTTCATGGTTTCTTGTGGATCAGAAGGTTTTTCAGTAGTTGATTTCAGTTCAATATTCTCTTGAGTTTCTTTTAATATTTTTTCTTTATGATCTTCGATTTTGTCAAGTAAAGAATTATTTTGTGCTTCAAGTTCAAATTGTTTTCTTTTGAGTTCACCTATTATAGTTTTAAATTTAATTTGATTGATTGCAATTTGAAGTGAATCGGCTTCTATCGTATTGTGTTGGTTTGTGAGTGACAAAGAATCTAGTTTGAACTTTTCAGTTCTTTGGTTATCACTTAATTTATCTACAATGAGAGTGAGGGAATCTATCACGTGATGCTTTTTCGAGAATTTTTGAATTTCTTTTGAATTTTTTAATTTAAGCTCAATGCTGCTTTTCTTTAAACTATCAATTTTTGTCTTTAACTCTTCGATTATTTCTTCTGAATTGTTTCGTTTGATTATGTCATCATTACCTTGTTGGGTGACGTAATAGTTCAATTTAATACTTTTGTCAATTTCTGATTGTAGTAGTACAATTTCTTTATCGCTCATGATTTTAAGTTGATGCAAAGAGTCTGTTTTTTTTCTCGTGTTGAGATAGATATCATTTTGAATTTTATACTGGCTTTGAATTGAATCATAGCGTGGCATAAGTTTGTCAATTTTGACCTGTTCTTGTATCTGTTCGTTCTTTAAATTATCTACTTGTATTTTGTTTAATTTTTCCTGATTTATAAGGGATTTCTCTCGAGTAGCAATGGAGTTAAGGAAAAGATTTAAAGAGTCATTGATAGAATTATTTTTTTCAAGACTTATTTTTTGTTGGTTAATTACTTTAATAATGGAATCATTTATGAAGCCAGCTTGTTGAATAAAGCTTTGTGTGGATGCGATATTTTTTTTTATTAAAGAAATATCGTCATTTGTCAGTTTGAGTTTTTGAAGTAAGGTGTCACTTTTAATCATATTGGTTTTAATTAATGTAATGGAATCAAGCTTCAACTGAGTTAAGTCATTGGAGAGTTTAATTGAATCGATTGAGCCAGCAACAAATAGGTTTTCCTGTTTGAGAGAGTCAATAACTGAAAGTGTACTTGATATTAAAGATTGCTTAGTTTGTAGTACTTTTTCAAGTACATCGTATTTATTCTTTAAATTTTTAAGGTATAATTTTGTGGAGTCACGTTTAAATTCTAACAGTGTTATGATTCTTTTATTTGTATCTAAGGTGTTAGTGAGTGCTTTATTTCTTTTATATTGATGACTATTGGATAGAGTACTATCTAATTCAATATTGATAAGTTCCTTCTTATGTTGAGTAGAATCTATTTTGACCAACAAGATAGATGAATTCGTTTTGAGTGAATCATTATAGAGCTTTAGCGAGTCAATTCTTTGATGACTCTCAATAATATCGGTCTTGGTTTGTTTAATTAAATTGACTAATGAATCATTAATGTCTCTATATACCTTGTGTTTAGAATCGACACTTTTAGTCATGGGACTAACAATATCTAAATCTAAGATTAGTGAATCATTTATTTTTAGGAGTCCCCCCATGGCAATTGCAAGTGAATCCATTTCTCGATTTTTTTGCACTTGGACTATTTTTAGTGAATCAATTTTATTGGATATAGCTTGGTTTCTTTCAGCGAGTAAGTTTGTTCTTTTTGCTAATGGATTTTCAATAGAAAAGGACTGAGTAATTAAAAAAAGGATCAAGAAAGGTAAATACTTAATTAAATAAGTAAAATTTGTATTTCTTAAAATTGTTAATTTGCTTTCCATTATTAGGCTCCTACTACCATTTCATTGTTTTGTTGCTTTATAGTTTAAAATGAAGTTTTGCTTTTATTCATTATTAAAATTGATCTGTGGATAAAAGTACTAAGGTGCAGGCTTCTATGTTTTGAATTGAAGTCTCTTTAAGCCTATCAATTACGGATAGGTTTTCGGATCCAGGATTCCATATAATCCTTCTAGGAGAAAGTCGTTTTAAACTTTCTATCATATTGTCACTGACTTGCGTGTTGACATACATCGTGACTGTGTCAATGGTATTTGATAGTGCCTCAGGGATCTGATCAAGGCTTGGGTATACGTCAGTCCCTTCTGCTACTCGTAAAGAAGGGTGGATTCCGATTATAGTATACTTGGCATCTTGAAGCATTTTGATGGCTCGAGTTGAATATCGGTCCGGTTTATCAGACGCACCTACAACTAATACTGTATTCTTAACTTTTGTATTCATTATATATATTTACCTTACTTAGTAATATAATACCACTTTTATAGGAGTTCTTCAATGGCTTTTGAATTCAACCGCTTAGTACAATATGGCAAAGACCTGACAGAGTATCGCAAAATTGAAGGGGACTTTGTCTCAACTTTCGAAATTGACGGCGAAGAAGTAATTAAAATTGAGCCTGAAGCACTTCAAATCATCGCACGTGAAGCGATGAAAGATGTCTCATTTAAGCTAAGGCCTGCTCATTTAGAAAAAGTTGCCAAAATCCTAGATGACCCTGAAGCCTCAGAAAATGACCGCTTTGTTGCTAAAACATTGTTGCAAAACTCTGCAACAGCAATCAAGGGTATCTTACCCACCTGTCAAGATACAGGTACTGCAATTGTTTTGGGCAAGAAGGGGCAGCGAGTTTGGACAAACTGCGATGATGAATTTGAGCTTTCTAAAGGTATATTCCAAACGTTTGATCAAGAAAACCTTAGATTTTCTCAAATGTCACCAGTAGACATGTTTAGCGAAGTAAATACCCAATCAAATTTACCTGCTCAAGTGGATTTGATGGCTGATCAAGGATCCGAATATAAGTTTTTATTTTTAGCTAAAGGTGGTGGTTCAGCCAACAAGACTTACCTTTTTCAACAAACTAAATCACTTTTAAACCCCATCGGTCTTGAGACTTTCATGCGTGAAAAGATTAAGACTTTAGGCACAGCAGCATGCCCTCCTTATCATTTGGCAATTGTCATTGGCGGAACAAGCGCTGAATTTACAATGAAGATGGTAAAACTTGCGTCAGCTGGGTTCCTTGATGGACTTCCGACTGAAGGTGGGACTGGTGGACATGTCTACCGCGACCTTGAGTGGGAAGCTAAGATATTCCAAATGACCCAAGAATTGGGTATTGGTGCTCAATTTGGTGGAAAATATTTTGCTCATGATGTTAAAGTCATACGCGCACCGCGTCATGGGGCATCGTGTCCTGTTGGGATGGCAGTCTCTTGTTCAGCCGATAGAAATATCAAAGCTAAGATCACAAGAGATGGGCTTTTCATTGAGCAAATGGAAGAGAATCCAGGTAGACTCGTGCCTGAAGAGGGTAGTATTAAGATGGCACCAGCTGTTGAGATTGATCTTGATAAGCCGATGGAAGAGGTTTTAGCTGAACTTTCAAAATATCCAGTCAAAACACGCCTGTCGTTATCGGGTACTATTGTTGTCGCTCGTGATATCGCACATGCAAGAATTAATGATATGCTCGATCGTGGCGAAGAGATGCCTGATTATATGAAGAAATACCCTGTTTACTATGCAGGACCAGCCAAAACACCTGAAGGAATGCCTACAGGGTCATTTGGGCCTACAACGGCAAATAGAATGGATCCATATACCGAAAGATTCCAAAAAGCTGGAGGTTCTCTTGTCATGCTCGCTAAAGGTAATCGCTCTCAAGGTGTGACAGATGCTTGCCAGGCAAACGGAGGTTTTTACCTTGGTTCAATTGGTGGTCCGGCTGCAATTTTAGCTCAAGAAAATATAAAGTCTGTGGAAGTAATTGATTTTGAAGAAGATGGAATGGAAGCTGTTCGTAAAATAACCGTGGAGAATTTTCCTGCCTTTATCATTGTAGATGATAAAGGGAATGATTTCTTTAAAGAACTGATCTAAGGATAAGGCTGGTTCTTACTTTTATTCGTTAGATTCTACTGGTACAGTGTTTTAAGGTGAAGTTTTATTTAAATTCTAATCATGAAATTTGAATTAGATCATTCATTTACAAATGAATTAAAGCCTGATGTATTAGATAGGCCTGTTGCTCGTCAAACTCCTGGCGCCCATTTTGCCTATGTACAGCCCAAGCAGTGTTCTCAGCCTCAGTGTGTTGCTGTCTCGGTTGAGATGTTAAGTGCACTCAATATCAAAATTAAGGAAGCCGACTGCCTAGGTGAGACTGTATTTGCTCAAATCTTCACTGGTAATCAAATACCTGATGGTATGAAGCCATTTGCCATGAATTATGGAGGACATCAATTTGGGAATTGGGCCGGACAACTAGGCGATGGTCGTGCGATCAATCTTGGAACGATTATACTTGAAAACAACCTTCATAGGTCTCTTCAGTTAAAAGGCGCTGGTCCGACTGCCTATTCTCGTAAAGGGGATGGTTTTGCTGTACTTCGTTCATCGGTGAGAGAATTTCTATGCAGTGAAGCGATGTTTCATTTGGGTGTGAGTACCACTCGTGCATTATCGCTCTCTTTATCGGGTGACAATGTTGTTCGTGATATGTTTTATGATGGACACGCTCAAGAAGAACCTGGTGCAATCGTATGTCGTGTGAGTGAGAGTTTTATTCGATTTGGTCACTTTGAAATATTTTCTGCTCGCGGTGAAATTGAAGAGCTAAAAACTCTAGCGGATTATACTATCAAGTCTCATTTTCCTCAAATTGAACCAAGTGATTATATTGGCTTTTTAAAAGAAGTGACTAAATTAACGGCTGATTTAATGATTGACTGGATGCGAGTAGGTTTTGTACATGGTGTGATGAATACGGACAATCTCTCTATTCTTGGCGAAACAATTGATTATGGTCCGTATGGGTGGCTTGAATCTTATGATCCTAATTGGACACCTAATACTACTGATAGTCAAAATAAACGCTATGCATTTGGTGCACAGCCTGCCGTAGCTAGATGGAATATCACTCAGCTTGCCAATGCCTTATTTCCTTTGGTCAATGATGTTAAACCTTTACAAGAAGTTATCGATCAATACAGTGTTGATTTTAATTCTAAATGGCGGGTGATGATGGGCAATAAATTAGGCATCAAAAGCTTATCTGAAGAGGATGATTTTAAATGGATCTTAGATCTTTTAAAGCTTTTAAGCCAGGTAGAAGTCGATTATGTCTTAATATTTAGAAATCTAGCCAAGCTAGATCTTAATAATTACACCCATCTAACTATCGCACTCCAAGAAGAAATTTTATTTCCGGATATTTTAAAAGAAGCTTTTTATAATGAAGATGAACTCACTCAATCTTATTGTCATGATTTCATTGACTGGATCCAAATTTGGTCTAGCAAACTAAATAATGATTCTATTCAAAATTTTCAAGTTAATAATGAATCACAAAAGCTTAATTATCAAATGTTGATGGACCAAACGAATCCTCTCTATGTCATGAGAAATTATTTGGCTCAGGAGGCTATTGATCTTGCTCATCAAGGGGATTATTCAAGGATTCATGAGATGCTTCATATCTTAAAAACCCCATATATTGAACAAAAAGGTAAAGAGCATTTCGCTGCCAAAAGACCGGAATGGGCTAGGGTGAAGCCTGGTTGTTCAATGCTTTCTTGTAGTTCATAAAACGAATTGTCGCTTGTTTAATATCACAAGATTAAATCTGTTGCAAGGTGTTATTTGGGTTGTGTTACTTGTTAAGAATTTTAGAAAAGGCTAATTGATGAAGTTTTTTATATCAGAGATTTTTTATTCCTTGCAGGGCGAGGGTATATATCATGGAGTACCATCGACTTTTATAAGACTTTCTGGTTGTCCAATGAGTTGTACTTGGTGTGACACTCCTTATGCTAGTTGGAAGCCTGAGGGGAGATTGTATGATATTGCAGAAATACTCAAGGAGATTGAAAAAAATCCTCAAGCGAGTCATGTGGTTATCACTGGCGGAGAGCCTTATCAATTTAAGAACTTGCCTCAACTAGTATCATCTGTCAAAGATTTAGGTAAAACGGTGACTATTGAGACTGCAGGAATTATTTATCTAAAAACAAATGCAGATTTGATTTCTATCAGTCCTAAGACAAAAAATTCAGATCCAGTTGATGAGCCTGAGAGGTTAAGAGTTCATCAGAAATATCGTCAGCAACGTGATTCTATGGCACAGTTTGTACTACACAGCTCTGATATTCAATGGAAATTTGTTACTGGAGACATGCGGGATCTAGAAGAGATTGAAGAAATTCTATCACAACTATCAGTCCCGCGTAATGAGAGGGTATTCCTGATGCCATTTACTCAGAACCCTCAACAATATCAAGAACATAGTATACTTGTAGCTCAATGGGCGATGGATAAAGGATTCACTTTTTGCAACCGATTACATGTTCAATTATGGTCAGATGAACGTGGTACCTAATCTTTTTATAATGAAGTTACACTTATATTTAACCCCAAAGAGTTTTTCGGTATTTCCAAACAGTGTGGCCATCAAAGCTGCCTAGTTCTTCCAAATATTTTCCTACCATTTTACGCGGTGGACTAAATTGAGTTGAAGTGACCCAAATAAATGTTCCATTGGCTTCAAGGTGATCAATAGCTTCATGAATGAAAAGATATAACAGCTCTGGTACTAATGTAAAGTATTGATGGTAAGGTGGGTTTGAGATAATCAGGCTAAACTTTTTTTCCTTAAGATGATCATGATGGAAAGTATCGGCATGGTAAATCTTAAGCTTACCACTTGAAACTTCAGTGGCATACTTTTTATCCATAATTTCGATGGAATTGAAACTATCATCTGTCAAGTGAAATTTCGCAGCAGTATGACTCAAAATAGCATCGGCTAGTGGCCCTGAGCCTGCACCTAAATCAAGTACAGTTTGAGTGTCTCTTAGTTCTGTAACAATTTGATGTATTTCAGGGAGGGCTAAACATTTAATTAGAATTTGACTAGCGTGATCAATTTTCCCTTCATTGAACTGTGATTTAATTTCATCTATTGTTTCAATAGAAGTAGAATTCCAATTCGCTGTCAGGAGTCGTGCCTTTTTGGTGATGCGACTTAGGTCTGAATTGCCAAATGCAGCTTGAACAATATCTCTGTATTGATGGGTATAATATTTGATCATCCCCCCTGATACAAAATGAAGAGTTCCATTTTTGTGCGATTTACCTAGTGATGACAATTTTTGGATATGATATTTCCAGTGATGCAAAGTTTTGGCCCAAGGCATAAATACGAATATTTTTTGGTATGTTCCAGAGTCAATCTGTGCATTCATTTTATCCCATGAATGAAAAAATTGTGGTAGTTTCAATTCATTGGCGTGCATGTTTTTTTTGATAGCACTTTGAGATGATTTCGAATCATTGAGGCAAAAGATTTGATTATCAGGATTTTGATCGCTGATATTACAGCTTATAGCTCCAAAATGATCATCAATAACAATGATGAGATCTTTACTGTTAAAATCAAAATTCTGTGAGTAGTTCACGACTAAATCATCAAAAGCCTGAAAAGGTAGGAGTTGAGAATTTGGAATAAATGGTAATCTTTTTAACTGCAAGGTGAGCTCCGAGTGCTGAATACTAAAACAAAACGAGTTAGTATATAATTAGCTCGTTTTGAATAAAAAATAATTATTTGTGAAGAGAGACTAGATTGTCAAATTCATTACATTCAAGATGAGTAATGGTATTGCCCATTCGAAGCCTGCTTCTTTTATCTACACTAGAAATTTGTGGTAGCTGAAAACAAAAGTTTCTTTCACCTTTACTCGTGGGTATCTCCATTTTAAAAATGCGCATACGTGGCTCATTTTTAGGGTAGAGTTCTTTATAGATGTATTTGTTTTTTAATTTAGTAAGAGTTGCTTCTTTGGAAAAGTCAATGACTAAATCGAGATCGCCATCTAAGTCTACCGGGTGAGTGTTGGCCAATCGAAGTTCAACACCGGTTTTAGTAAGGACAATATATGCATCTTTTGGATAGATTAAAAAACGTTGTAAGGGTAAATTTTTGTAAGATTTGTATCGGGTTTGGCGAATACCACAGGCATCAGCCATCTCTGGATCGTTAGCGAAATCATAGCCACGACAGATTTCAGGAAGTTCTTTGAATTGAGATGAGGGTTTTGATGTGCCACCGCATCCACTTAAAATTAATAATGCTAAAAAGCTACCGAGAATTTGATAAATTTTCACTGAAACCTCACTGATTTATGTCTATTGGAAATATACTTTATCAAACAAGGATTGTACCTAATGAAAGTTGTAAGTTGGAATATAAACGGAATCCGTTCTGTTCTCAAAAAGGGCTTTGAAGAGTTTTTAAATGAGCGTGACTTTGATGTACTTTGTTTGCAAGAGACACGTGCTTTAGAAGAGCAAGTTCCACCCGAAATTTGGCATCATAAAGAATATCATTGCTTTTGGTGTCCAGCAGAGAAAAAAGGGTATTCAGGTGTGAGTACTTGGTCCAAAATCAAGCCAAATGAAGTTCATTTTGGAATGGGAATACCGGAATTTGATAAAGAAGGTCGAATTTTAACTTTAGAGTTTGATGATTATGTTTTGATCAATGGATATTACCCTAATGGGGGCTCAAATGATGAGCGCCTTAAATACAAAATGCGTTTTTACGATGAATTTCTCAAATTCTGTGAAAACTGGCGTCAAATGGGGAAGGAAGTGATTGCTTGTGGTGATTTTAACACATGTCACAAAGAAATTGATATTGCTCGCCCAAAAGTTAATCGTAAAAAGTCGGGCTTTTTACCGATGGAATGCGAATGGATGGACCAATATGTTGAAGCAGGGTATGTGGACACCTATCGGAGCCTTCATCCTAAAACAATAGACAAATATAGCTGGTGGTCAAATCGAGGTGGTGCTCGAGGTAGAAATGTCGGTTGGCGAATTGATTACTTCTTTATCTCAATTGACCTTGAAGTAAAGCTCAAAGCAGCAGAGATTTGGGATGATGTATTTGGGAGTGACCACTGCCCGATTTATATTGATATTTAGAGTTTTATCTGTGAATTTTACTGTTCCTAAGCGCTTAAATACTTGGACCACTTAGTAGCTCCTAAAAGGGGAACCAAGTGATTGATGAATTAGCTTATAAAAACTCTAGAGTTTGAATCGGATCCCATGTTGGATCCATTGGAACCCTAAATGCAGAGCCACCTTTGGCATGGATAAATGCAACTTTAAACTGAAACATATCAAACTGGTCGTTTACCACAGAAAATGGTAAACACACATCAGAAAACCGTTCTTTAATGTCACTCGATCTAGCCTCAAGTGGGACTTCTAGAATCGGCTCCATGAAATTATTCAAGAATGGGCGAGTAGTAATGCCAGCGTATTGATTCACCATTTCCTTAAGGAAGTCATGTATAAGTCGTTCATCAAGCCTAAGTGTTTCAAGTAATGTTTTTGAACATTTCTCTAGATCCACTTGCAACTCAATTCTAACTATATAGGGATCTATTTGCAAATTAGTGTAATAGATGTAATCATGACCTAGCACTTCTTCTGTAGCTTGAACAAATTTCAATGTCTCTCCTTCAACTTGAAAAGGCATGAGAAAGTTTGCACATTTGACCAGCCAGGCACCAAGGTCTGGATGCTTTTGGTCATGAATAAGCTCATTTAAAGTAGTAGAAATTGCCACTATACTCGATGATTGAGTCAGTCGAGCTCTGACTTTAAAATCATCAGCGGCCAATGGATTAAATCCAAGAGTGATTAATAGTTCTTGGTGTTTTATAAAATAATTAACTTCATCCTGGCAATGTGAATTCCATTTGACCACCATGCCCACAATATGTGTCGCAACAGCTACATGAGCTTTAAACTCTGTTAAATCATCAGTAGATATAATCTTACACGATGATAAAGCCGACTGATTCATCAAACCAGAAAGGACACAATCATCAAGATTATAGCATAAAACAACACTTTGAATATCTTTAAAATTAACCAAATGACACTCCTATTCTTCTATTATATCATTCCTAGGATGATAATTCAAGAATAAAATGTTGCCTTTTTTTAATAGACTAAGCTTCTAACTGAAGGAAGCGAAGTGAATCATCCATAGACTTATAAACAGTAGCCATAGACTCACCAAGTTCAATCACCAAAGCTTCTGATTTTAAAAGGAAATCTTTATCTCCATTCTTCGCTTTTTCAATGAGATCTTTGAATTTAGCATCCACAATTGAAGTTTCGATGAAATGAGTGTCAAACATTGTAAATGCCTGCTCATCAGATTTAATCACAATATCACGAGTCACAAGCAACATGCGAGCTGAAGTCAGAACGATATGGAAAAGTGATTCTTTCTTGTCCGCCTCTGATTCAATTTCAGCATAGTCTTTAGTGGTCGTCTTGATGTCCTTAAGGTCTACTTCAATCATATCAAAAACACCCGCAGAACACTCTGCTTTTTGTCCATGAAGGATGTCAAATTGGTTCTTAGCGCCCCAATCATAGAAGTAGTCTTTGTTTTCATCAATCGAAGGCACAACATCTTTGTATTTAGCACAAAGTTCAGCCATTAACGCTTTACCTTCACCATCAACAAAGGCTTTAAAATTCTCAAAATTGTCTTGATTAGGAATCCAGTATGCCAGAAGATCTTCTATAAATGCCGGAACATCTTTTGCAGGCACTTCGCCCACCTTTTGAGCAAAATTAGCATCAGCACCAATCACAGCTCCAGCTAAGACATTATAAGCAGGATAGTTTACTTTATCTTTGCGACCCACTTTACCAAAAAAGCCTAAATCAGCAGAATGATGTCTACCACAAGTATTTGGGCACCCAGAAACGTGAATTTTAAATTCAGGAATTGAATCCAAGTCCAAATCAGTCTTAACAAGGCGCTCTGCAGTCTCAGGTAAAACACCACGAGGTAGACAAAGTCCTAAGCGACATGTTGCAGCTCCGGTACAAGCAATCATATTTGAAATTAATATTGGCTGAGTGCTCAAAGTATTCAACTCACTTAGACCACTAAAAATATTGCCCAAGTATGATTCAGGGATATTAATGATATGTAGATTTTGATTAAAAGCGAGTCGAATACAGTTCTCACCAAAATTGGAAAGTAGTTCAGCTAATTTAACCCCATCGATATTATAAATATCACCCAGGTTCAATGGAACTTTAATTGAATAAAGTCCCTCTTGCTTTTGAGGAGTCGCGTAGCGAGTTTTCCACTCAGTGTATTCAGCAGAGCTTACTTCAATCGCTTCGTATCCATCTTTAATATCAGCTAAATATTTTGGAGTATAAGATTCAAGCTCAAGTGGTGCGTAATTTTCTTTACGAACTTCTACCCATTCTTCATCGACTTTAGCACGAAACTCTTCGATGCCAATTTTGTCCACAAGAAATTTGAGTTTGGATTGGAATCGTTTGCGACGGTTGCCGTTTTTGTCAAACATGATTTTAATCGCTTTAGTCATGCCATAAACCTCATCTGCTTTGATGAAATCATACAACATCTTACCAGGTATAGGCTTGGCACCCATTCCACCGCCGACCCATACTTGGAAGCCTTCAACACCACCTTGGACCTTAGCAATAAAACCAAGACACGTGATAGTGGCTTCACAATTATCAGCTGCAGAGTTTGAAAATGCTGTTTTAAATTTACGAGGTAAATTCCAAGAGTCTTCTTCGGCTATCATACGAGTAGTCAATGAAGTTGCGTAGGGCAGAACATCAAACGCTTCATCAGTTGAAATCCCTGAATCAATTGAAGCCATAATATTACGAATCGTATTACCACCACCACCACGAGGTGAGATGCCTGCTTTGACAAGTTCGTCGTATGCCTTGGGCGTATCTTCTAGTGATACATAATGGAGTTGTAGATCTTGGCGAGTTGTGACATGAAAATGATCGGTTCCATATTTCTCAGAAACTTCAGCAACAGCCTTTAATTGAGCTGGAGTAACAACTCCACCTGCACAGCGTAGACGAAGCATATAAGTATCATCTTTACGTTGTTCATATACTCCATGACCGACACGAATACCCTTGAATTGGACTGGGTTAATCTCGCCCAATCTAAATTCTTTTACTGTAGAAATGTATTCAGAAATCTCTTCTGTAATTTGCTTAGGAATCTCGTATGTTTTCATAATATCCTCAAATTTCTCACGTTGGCTCAAATATAACCAATGTCACATAAGAATACTTGCTAATTCAGGCTAATTTGAGTGAAAACGTGATACTTCGGTGGTGAAATACCTTCATTTAATCGACAATTGGAGAATTAACTGTATATTAATAGGATACATTATAAGAGGTACATTTGTGAAAATAGTTCTACTTTTATCAATCTGTTTGAGTTTATTTCTTTTTACTGCCAGCTGCAGCGAAGTAGCATTAACCCCTGAGAGTAGATCTTTAGAAGACTCCCCTTCGGAATCAACAGGTAATGACACCATTTCATCAGTCGACATATTATCAAGTGTCGAATCGTCAATTTCTAGTTCATCAATTGTAGTTTCATCTTCAACACAAGTCACAGCAACTGTGTCTGGGCTGCCCAACATTAAAGCGATATCGCTCAATATCTACGCTCACGCGAGTATGCCTGGTGCCGCAGGAACATACGCCGGTTATTTAAACGGTTTAGATGCGGATGTAGTCGGAATCCAAGAAGGTGTTAATGATTGGAAAATCGGTACTAGAATGCCAACAGATTATTGGGCAGCAAATTCATTAGCCGATGCATTAGGGCCTTGCTGGGAGCAACAATATCAAATTTATGTAAACACCTGCAAAGGAAATAGTTTTGTGAGTAACAGACGCTTCGATCTGACGGATGGACCCAATGCCACTCGTACCGGTGAATCGGCGGTCATCACTAAAGAGGGTAAAGAGTACTTATTTCTGACAGTGCACTGGGATCACGAGAGTGTTTCAGCACGTGCGGCTTCAGCAATTGAAACTGCTGCCGAAATCAACTTATTTGACCTTCCTACAATATTAGTTGGTGATTTTAATACAGGTTGTATTTCCACTGACCCCAATAACATGGCAAATCTAACGGGCTTGAGCCTCATCCACAATGGCGGCATTGACTGTTTATTTCAAAAAGGTTGGATTACTGTCACAGGGGATACTTTTGGAGCAAGTCCTTCGGATCACCCAGGTGTTTGGGCTGAATTAGCACACTATCAAGGCAGCTTTGATAAACATAGTCACGATTAAAAGTTCCATTAAATACCTCAACCATTCCATTTGATTGCGGTGAATATGTGGGAGTAGAGCAACTATCAATATTCTCGTTTTTCAGATTTCTATTCAACTCTTTTTCAATAAATTCTGGACCGTTATCAGTTATAGACTGTAGTTGGCCTCCGAAGTTGTTTATTCAGAGTTCTGACTCGCTTTGCATACGCAAGAGTTTTATAATATACGATTGACTTTGAAGCTCCTATAACATGTATCATTCAATTCATACTTAGGCCACAGATAAAGTGTTGGCGTAACTAATCCATCAATCACTTGTTTCTCCTTTTAGGATCTACTAAGTGGTTCAAGTATTCAAGCGGTTAGGGAAACTTCTCATTTTGGATGCTAAATTGAACCTAGCATTTTGTCTAAAAATTGGAAGTGATTGCCAATGAAAATTTACGACTAGCGCGGGGAATGTCTAACCCACCTTCATAGGCTCTTACTTCTTCGTCATCGTTATAGGTCGGCGCTGGAGATTGTTCATCAAGGATATTTGTGACTTTTAGTTCAACCCAAGTTGTAGGGTAAATACTTTGACGTATGTTCATATTCAATTCACTAAAAGAATAAGACTCTGAAATTTTTCTACTTCCATCATGCATTGATTGTAAACTATGAGTATAATTCCCCCAAGTTGAAATTTGAGTTGGATACCTACTATTAACTGTGTGCGTGGCACCAGCCTTAACTTGATGACTGGGAACGTTATTACTAGAATATGTCGATGATTGATTGATTTGTGTCATTGTATAATTTGTGAAGATTCTCAGTGAATTTAGTTTTATTACCGATTCAATCTCTAACCCATTTGTGCGATACTGACCATTTCCATTCTTGTTGGCATTAATGTTGTCTAATGTCAAATAGAGAGTATCGTTGGCTGGGTCATTTTGCTCTAAAATAGCTAACTCATTCTGGTCAGGTTGGTTCTCGTGGATGTTATATCCAATATGAGGGTTTTGCGTACTATTAATAAATAAGTTCGCAGAAACTTCAATTAAAGAGCCATTCATCGCTAGGCCAATTTCGGATGTTTCAATAGTTTCCGCACCAATATCTTCAACTTTTGGATCATAGCCTGGTCTAGCATCAATCATATCTTTGTGTGATTCTAACGCAACGACTGCTTCTTCATTTAAACGAATTTCCTTAACCCCGGGTGCTTTCAAAGCGGTGCTATAAAGTGCCTTAAAGTTTAAATGAGGAGTGATTTTTTGAACTAAACTCACTCTTGGACTCAGTTGTTGGTAATTTCTATCTGCATACATACCGTTGTCTAATCTTGCGCCGGCAGTGAGAAGGAGTCCATCTAAGAAGTTGATTCGGCTTGTGGCTTGCAGGTAGCCTGAAATTGTTTTAGAAATTTCACTTGGCTTATATAAAGCTTTATTTTTAATTAAAACAGAATCCAACTGCCAACCTTCTGCACCGCCTTCGTGGCCCATGGCTTGTACTTGATAATAATTTACACCAGCTATGAGTTTAGAATGATCATTTATGTCGAGGTGAAGCTCATTTGAAAGATCCCAAGCTTCAACCGGTTCACTATAGTTACTATACGAGTTCCCAATAATTTCACCTTGAGTCTCATCAAAGGATGTGCCAATAAATGTACCAGTTTCTTGACTCCTATTAAATGCCACATATGAATAATTTGTCAATCTATTGGGTAGCTCAAGGGAGTATTTTAAATAAGGACTATAAGTCTCCCAGAGAACTGAATTTGGTTGATAGTTTGCCTCCCCCCAAAATTCACCAATCCCACCTTCAGATTGAGCGTAAATTAACCCGGCTTTAAGGCTCTCAAGCCATCCTTCATTAAAGTCATGACTCGTATAAAAGAATTTTGAGTTTTCTTGATTCAGATACTTTCTTTCAAAATTTAATCCTGAGGTTTTGACTGGCGCTCTTAGGTCAGTTAGTATCCCGTTATTAGAATAGGCCCCATAAGCTAGTGTAGTTGTGCCGTATTCACCAGAATTTGAAGAATATGCTTGAATGAATTTTGATTTAAAATCTGATTGATACCCACCACGAATAAATTGTTCGCTTTCACCAATGGCGGGGGTAATGGGAGATATTTGTATAACACCAGCATAGGCGCCTACACCATAGAGAGCAGAGGCTGATCCACGAAGAATCTCAACTTGTTGGGCGAAGTGTAATGGTATGGCGTGATTGATATAAGCTTTGTTTGAGCGAGTCATTCTAAACGGGATACCATCAATCAACATAAGGTGTGAATTATTGTTCCATCCTCCTGAAGTGACTCCGCGAGTCATAAGACCTGGTTCACCGAAATTGTGAACGACACTATATCCGGTAGTCATCGCTACTAATTGCTCTATACTATAGGTGCCATACTTTTGAATATGATCTTGACTATAAACTGAAATAAATCCAGGTGCATCCAAGATAGGCTGGTCAATTTTATCAGCAACTGAGGTACTAAGAGACATTAACTCTTCTAGATTGAGATCTACTTGAGCTGGAGAAACAGAAATCAAACTTAATGCAGCAAGAAAACTTAGAGAAAATAGTTGTTTCAAATTCATATAATTTCTTGATGGTTTGTTTTCGTGTTTCATAATATGCACCTAATCAAATGGATAAACGAAAGTATTCGTTAATATATATTGTTATTTCGCAGTGATGGATTCAAGTTATCTTCACCTGATATTTGAATTAAATTGAAAAAGAATTGAAAAAGTTTCATCTTTAGAACATAAATTTCAAGTCGTATTCGTTATAAGTTTAAACTTTCGGATAAACGCTCATCTTACTTCTTTGGGTTGATGTAAAAAAAGCTGCACCACTTTTATTGTGATAGAGCTTCAATAGTGGATTTAAAATTGAGATTAAAGTTTAATTTTCAATCTGTGATACATCGCGAGCCGCCCCTTTGTCAGCTGATAAGGCCATCGCAGCATAAGCTCGAAGTGCTGCAGATACGACTCTTACACGAGACTTGGGTTTGAACCCCGTTTTGGCGAGTTCGGTTTTACGTGCCTCTATAACAGACTCGTCAAGAATAATTGATATCTTACGACTAGGGATATCAATCTCAATCATATCACCATTTTCGACAATGGCAATATTTCCGCCGGATGCCGCTTCTGGAGAGACATGACCAATAGAAAGGCCCGAAGTTCCTCCGCTAAAGCGTCCATCAGTAATCAAAGCACATTCTTTGCCTAGACCTTTAGATTTAATATACGAGGTAGGGTAGAGCATCTCTTGCATGCCCGGCCCGCCTTTGGGTCCTTCATAACGAATGACAACCACATCGCCTGCTTTGACTTCACCACCAAGTATACCTTCACAGGCTTCATCTTGAGATTCAAATATCACAGCGGGGCCTTTAAATTTCCAAATTGACTCGTCTACACCAGCTGTTTTAACGATACAGCCATCAGGAGCTAAGTTCCCATAAAGAACAGCAAGACCACCTTCTTGAGAATAAGAGTTTTCAACAGATCGAATACAGCCACCAGCGCGGTCATCATCTAATTCTTTCCAACGGCAATCTTGGCTAAATGCCGTTTGCGTAGGAATATTGGCAGGAGCTGCTTTAAAGAATTTAATGACATCTTCACTCGGGTTTCTTTTGATATCCCAAATATCTAGTGCTTCACCTAAAGTAGGAGCATGTACAGTCGAACAATCAGTGTGTAGAAGTCCTGCACGATCTAATTCACCGAGTAGGGACATAATTCCACCAGCGCGGTGAACATCTTCCATGTGATACTCTGGAGTTGCAGGTGCTACTTTTGATAAGTGAGGTGTGTCAAGACTTAGGCGATTGATGTCTTCTTGAGTAAATGGAATCTCCGCTTCTCGAGCGATAGCCAAAAGGTGTAAAATTGTATTAGTCGATCCACCCATCGCAATGTCAAGTCGCATAGCATTTTCATAAGCTTTGAAGTTAGCTATCTGACGAGGAAGAACCGAATAATCATTTCCTAAATAATGTTGATTGGTAATCTCTACAATACGACGAGAAGCTTCTAAAAAAAGTTCTCTACGGTCAGAGTGGGTAGCAAGCATCGAACCATTACCTGGAAGAGCTAAGCCAAGAGCTTCATTAAGACAATTCATTGAGTTTGCAGTAAACATCCCTGAGCAAGATCCACAAGTAGGACAGGCTGAACGTTCGAATTCTGCTACCGTTTCATCATCCATGTTTGGGTCAACAGCTGCAACCATGGCATCCACAAGATCAAGCCTGTATTCTATACCATTAATATCGGCCTTACCAGCTTCCATCGGTCCGCCTGAGACGAAAATAACTGGAATATTTAGGCGCATGGCAGCGATTAACATCCCGGGGGTGATTTTATCACAATTAGAGATACAAACCATCGCATCTGCACAGTGAGCATTGACCATGTATTCTACAGAATCTGCAATAAGCTCCCGAGATGGCAGGGAGTATAGCATTCCAGCATGACCCATGGCGATACCATCATCAACGGCGATTGTGTTCATCTCTTTGGCTATTCCACCGTGAGCTTCAATTTCTCGTGCAACGAGTTGACCCATATCTTTTAGGTGAACATGGCCTGGTACAAATTGAGTAAAACTGTTTACAACTGCGATAATTGGCTTACCGAAGTCTTCTTCTTTAACGCCTGTAGCTCGCCATAGTGCACGAGCACCCGCCATGCGTTTACCTTTTGTAGTTGTATCAGAACGAAATGCTGGCATCTTAGTCTCCATAGTCGGAATTTACAATCAATTATAGTATTTTGTGAGCGTCAAAGAAATGTTTTGCTAGGAAAAGTCTTGTCTAAAACTGTCTATATCCATATTCCTTTTTGCCCCAAGGTTTGTCACTACTGTGACTTTGCCGTGTTAAAAGCTAGTAGTCTAGTTCATGAGCAGTGGTTTGAGGCTTTTCAGGTGGAAGTTTTAACAAAATTAGAAGGTGGTTTTGCGGCGATTCCTCGTCGTGGGACTTCACTTGATACACTCTATTTCGGTGGAGGTACCCCCAGTCTTTTGAGTATAGACCTATGGACTCGATTATTTGAATTTATCAGTGAGATATGGGACCTTTCAAAGCTGCGTGAAATGACAGTTGAGGTGAACCCGGAATCTTTGTCTTTGGATAAAATAGAACTCTGGCGGGCCAAGGGTGTGACTCGGATCAGTATGGGAGTTCAGAGCTTTGATAATGAGGTGCTTGAACTTTTGGGGCGCGCTTATCAAGTTACAATCTTGGAACAAAGTTTAACTTTACTTCAAAATTCAGGATTACAATTTTCGCTTGACTTGATGTTTGGTTTACCTGGGCAGAGCTTAAAAGGTTTTTTAAGTGACCTTCAAAGGATTGTTGATGTTCAGCCGGACCATGTGAGTTTTTATGGTTTGACAATTGAAGAGAACACTTTGTTTGATCAATGGCGTCAAAAAGGAAAGCTTGCTGAGCCTCTTGATGATGAAGATTTGATGTATGAGCAGGGTGTTCAGTTACTGCTTGAAAATAATATCAATCGATATGAATTATCTAATTTTTCTCAACCTGGATCTGAAGCGATTCATAATACGAAGTATTGGAATCAAGAAGCCTATGTTGGTTTAGGTCCTGGAGCACACTCCTATGATGGAAATGTGAGAACATGGAATCCTAAAAAATTAATGGAATGGATGCGTGAAGTTTCAACTCTAAGTACTGACTTGAAGAGTCAAGAAACCCTCAGTCCAAAAGATCAATTGAATGAATTAATTTGGTTGAGTCTTCGACAAGTTAAGGGATTAAATTTGGGTCTTGAAATTAATTTTGAATTTGGAGGTGATGTGAAATCCGATGATTTCCCTAAGATTAAAATAATGAAGAATTACTTAGATTCAAAGCAAGAATCAGTGGATAAATTTAAAGATCAGCAGATGCTTAAAGTTGAAAACAATCATTTGAAGTTAACTGGCCGGGGTTGGCTGATGATGGATGAAATTGCTATTGAGCTTTTTGTCGCTTAACTTGCTTAACTTAACCAAGCTTTTTGAATATCAGCAGGAGTATTTAGTAAAGCCTTTTGAATTTTTTCTTTTACCTTAGGGATGATACAAAGAATATTACCCATCTGATATCTATTAGATCAATCATTCGGAGTTTTTAAGCATAAAATTTGTTTTGGATGCAATTTTTAAAGCTTGAAGGGTGATCAAACGGGGACCTTTCATAGTGGTTTGAGTCTCTTTATAGTTTTGTTTCCAAGGCTGAGCTGGATTATTGTCAAATGAGTTTCTGTTTTATTTCTAAATCAAAAACTGAAAAATCCATTTATTCCTGTTTCTTCTTCAGTGAATCCAGTTATGTAACTCCCTAGCCATGCGATAAAATCTGTCTAAGCCATGCTCTGTCTTTATCCTAGCATCGGTTCATGTGTTTGATAGAAACTGAAGAGAAACCATCTATTTATTATGAATATAATCGCGGGATCACTTAATCAATTTTTAGGACTACCTAAATAGTCCTAAAAATTGATTAAGTGATCCCATATTAAGGACTTTGTTGTTTCGATGGACCTTAGAAAATGGTGCTGACTTAGCATTAGAATAATTGTGTCCAGGATATAAAATGGTGTGATTTGGCATCTTAGATAGTGTATTTTTCATTGAGTAGTAGAGGTCCTCAGCGTTACCACCTGGTAAATCTGTACGTCCACAACCTTCAAGGAAGAGTGTATCGCCTGCGAGTAATGAATCATTTATTTTGAAACATTGGCTCCCTGGTGTATGTCCTGGTGTATGAATGCACTGAATTTCAATATCATCAAGAGTGAGAATCTGCCCTGGACTGACCGTGACTAAGGCTGATGGTGCTACTTTGGTACTTTTTAATACCCATTCAGTTTCTTCTTTTTGAACATAAACAGGGACATCTTGTAAATTGAGTAACTCAACGATGCCTTCGATTTCCAAATGAAAAACGCAGCCACCACAATGGTCTGCGTGATAATGTGTCAATAAAACGCCCTTGAGCTTCATCCCATCTTTGTGAATGGTGTCAAGTATTCCTTGAATATCCCATGCTGGGTCAACAATAAAGCATTCTTTGGTGTTTTTATTTCCAATGGCGTAAACAAAGTTGGCCATGGACTCGGCATTAGGGTTTTGAGTACCAAAGTCAACTCCAGAAAGGAGTTGTCTAAAGTAAAGATGCTCCATTAATAGAAGCCCCACTCAACAGTCACCCAAGGCTTGTATTCTTTGACATACTCAACTTTAAGAGTGTTTTTCTTCACATTACCAGCCACTGGGTCATAGCCTGGTTCCCAGAAGACGTATTCTGAACGAATACCTGCTCCAAAAGAAATCTGATTTATAGACCAGCGAACGCCACCAACATAACTCCAGCCAAAGGCTTGGTCATTTTTCCAATTTGAGTTAGGGGATGTGTTAAATGTTTTGATAAATATGCCGCGAACCTGCACAAATGGCTTAATAATTTGTTGTGACTTATAATCAAGATACACAGGGTATCCAAGCTCGGGTCCACCTTCAATAACAATATTAAAAGTTTCATGAACTCGTGTACGACGCGCAAGTTTAATCTCATTTGAGTCAGGATCTAGAGTTTTCGTTGTTTTGGCTGTGATTTTGGTTTGACTACCACCCACAGTTGCAGTTGCGTCAAGGTATTTATCCCAGATAAACGGAATGTGACCAGCAAAACCAATGGTAGGTGTGAGGTCTAGAGTTTTGTTCTCGTAGATGACTCCATTGCTTTCACCGCCAGATTGGTCGAGACCATTATTGTTTTGTTCAATGTATGTGATTTCGTAACTATCAGGTGTACCATACTCTAAATAAAAGCCAAGGCTTGGTCGTTCTTCTACTTCTTGAACGCTGCTTTGTTCATAACTCATTGCATAAGAGCTAGCGGCAGCTAGAAAGAACAAAAGTGATAAATTTTTAATCATAGACTTCTCCGTTATTTGTTCACCAAAGGCTTTTCTTTGGCTGAGATTTTGTAATTTTATTTATAATCACAAATACTATCAAAATATAGAGCTATGTTCAAATCATTTATTCAAATCTCGCTACTTCTTGGAATATTAATTCCAGGGTCAATTGTTGCTCAAGAAACAGTTTCTGAGCTTAAAAGAGCTATTTCAAGCGTTAAAAGAGAAATAGATCAAGAAACAAAAAAAATTTCGAAGGAAAAGACACGAGATGCGGAGTATAAAAACACCACATCAACTCGTTACAGTCGGATCCAAACTCAGATTCAAAAAGTAGGGTCTCAAAAAGACTCTTTAGCCAAGGAATTATTAAGGCTCAAAAAGTCAGGGCGTAAACTTCGAGGTGGTGCTTTCTGGTTTCAAAAAAAACGACAAGATTACGCTACTTTTTTAGCCCGAGAGGCTGATAGTCTTGCAGATTATATTTCTAAAGACTTTCCAGTTGGTCTAGATAAAAAAGTCCAGGCCTTAAAGGATATCTCTTCGCGCTTAAGATCAGATAATATGCAACCAGAAGAGGCTCAGGATCGTATTTGGAGTATTATTCTTGAAAGTATGAAAAGCGGATACACTATAGAATCTTGGAAAGGTAGTTTGACTCAAATTGCGGGGGACATTCCTGGGGAATTTTTAAGAGTAGGGCGTGTGTTCCAAATTTTTGTGGCTGATCAATCAGAGGTGATTTATCTTATGTCTCCTCAAGGTGATAAAAATAATCCGAAGTGGACATGGAGTGTACACGAGTTTAATTTGGGTGAACGCACCAAAATTAGAAATGCGCTCAAGGTCAAAACAGGAAAGTCAGCCCCTCAGCTTGTTCAAATTCCAATCCCGTATCAAATAAAAACGGGGGGGGCACCATGAATACACCTAATCAAACTCTAGGCATCATTTCTACTGTTTCGTCAAAAATAAATTTAATCGGAACACTTCTTGTCTTAATTCTTTCGCAAATGAGTTTTGCTCAAAGTACACCAGCAAACTCTGCAAATAATGCTAGTAGCATGGAAATTAAGTCTCTTAAATTTGAGTTAGAAGATTTACGTAAACAGCGTGACCAAGTTGTAGCCAAGCGCTGGACACTTCGAGAAAAGGCTTCTCAATATCGAACTCAATTTGAAGATAAAATTGAATCTCAAAAAGAGAAATTAGATCTTGTTGCAAATGAGAAATCAAGAATCTTAGACGAATTTCGTGGTTTACAAGCGGAAATGGAATCTTTAAAACAAAAGCGTGAGAGTCATCGTGCGAAGTATTTGCGTTTGTCTGATCAATTTGGAAAGTTTGAAAGCCTTAAAGAAATGCGCAAACAAGGAGTCAGAATTGATGAGAGTGTCAAGACGCAACAAATGAACCAACTTCGCCAAGCTCTTGAAATTGAAAAGGATCAACCAGAGGCAATTTGGACTAAATTGAAGAATCAAGCACTCGTTGAACTTCGTGAGCTTTCTGAAATTACAGTTCAAAACCGAGAAGTTATTCGCAATGCTAAGTCCCAACTAGGTGTAGTTGTTAGACTCGGTGGCGTGAGTGCCTTTTCTACAGATGCCTCCTTTACCCAAATCAAGTCTCAACTGTTAACTCAACAAAAAGATCAAATGGGATTAAAATGGAGACAGGATTTGTCTCCTTCAGATCAAGTCATCGGATCAAATTTTGTAAAGTCTCTCAGCAAATCTGAGTCGGGCCTCTATTGGGCTCCTATTGATGTTTTACAGTCTGCAAATACGATTAAGAAATCAAAGTCTTCTGGGGATGTTGGTTTTAGCTCATGGGTGCAGGGTTTGTTTAGAGATGGCGGACCGATTGCTTGGCCGATTGCGGGATTATTTGTTTTGGCAATCTTGATTAGCCTTGAGCGTTCTTTTGTGTGGTTTAAAAATTCGCGTTTCAAAAATAAATCAATTGAAAATTTATTTGAACTTGTTGAAAAGGAATCACCTGAAAAGGTTCAAGCTTATTTAAAACAAAACTTTAGTGGCGCTCTTTACCGAGTATTATATGAAATTTTTTCTAAAAGACATTTGCCGCGTGATCATGTTGAAACTTTAGTTGAAGAAGCGCTTCTTCATGAAATTCCTCATCTAGAAAAACGTCTCCATACAATATCTGTGCTCGGTGGTGCAGCACCTCTGCTAGGCCTTTTGGGCACAGTTTATGGAATGATTGCATTGTTTGACCAGATAACTTTACATGGTACCTCAGATCCTAAACTTTTAGCTGGCGGTATTTCTATTGCCTTAGTGACTACTCAAATGGGCTTGGCTGTGGCTATACCCATTCAGTTGATTCAAAATTTTATTTCAAATCGAATGGATCAGTTAATTGTTGAAATTGAAAAAAATTCAGTTCGTATGTTAAATCATCTTTGGTTTAAAAAATGAGTTTAGAATTTTTAATTGAAGGAGTTTACGCTACCCTTATTCGTGGTGGTTATGTATTGATTCCACTTTTTCTCGTCGGGTGTTTTACTTGGATTTTAATTCTGTGGAAATGGCAACTAGACCCTAAAGTCAAAGAACTTAAATCGGGATATTTAGATCAAATGAAATTGTATTTAAATCGTGGTGGAAATTTTGATTCATTTTTTTATGAAAAAGAAATGGAAGTTTTTTTGGCTTTTCAGAAATATTTGAAAACAATTTCTCGATGTGCAGGTGTTGCACCTTTACTTGGGCTATTAGGAACCGTCAGTGGAATGACGACAACATTTCAAACCATTACTTTACATGGGTTTGGTAATCCTGCTATGTTAGCTGATGGAATTAGTGAATCACTTCTTACGACTCAAGCAGGTTTGATTGTTGCGTTTCCGATAGTACTTGCTCATAATTTCTTACGAAACTTAAGTGATAAGAAACAACACAGTATATTGAGTTTTCTTGTGAGTGAAAAAAACAAATTAATAGGAATTGATACATGAGTCGTTTCCATTCTAGATCAAAACAAAAAGCGGCTTCTGAGATTGATGTTGCACCTATGATGGATATGGTTTTTATTCTTCTTATATTTTTTATTGTCACCTCGACCTTTACTCGTGAAACAGGCGTAGATGTGAATAAGCCTGATGCTACTACTGCCAGTATTTTGGAGCGTGAAGCAATCATGGTAGGTTTGAGTCGTGAGGGGACAATCCATATTCATGAAACTCAAGTCAGTCTAGATGGGCTTGGTCGTATTTTAATCAATACAGTCAAAGACACACCTGAGCGTCCTGTAATTATTGTCGCCGACAGAGACGCTCCTGGTGGCATGATTGTGGATATTTTAGACGAATGTAATTTAGCCAAAATTGTCAAAGTTTCTATATCCGCAACACAAAATTAGAGCCATATTAAAAGAGTAAAACCAATCCAATGAAGAAACAGTCACTTATCACTTTAATTACAAAAAAATGGATCCTAGCGCTTATTGCAATTGGTATACAATCCGTTTTATTTATAGTGGTTCCTGTGTTCTCAATTTTGTTTTTTCCTGAACTTAAGATTCAACAAAAATTAGAGAGTGCACCTTTAGTTGTGAGTTACCAAGTTCAACCCGTTAAGCCACAAGAGGTCCAACAGGAAATCAAAAAGATTACAACATCTGAGGTGAAAAACTCAGCAAGACCAAATCGTAACTCAACATTTAGTATGAGTTTAAATCTTGCGAGTGGAGCAAGCTCAAGTAAAAGTGGTGTAGCGATCGGTGGTGGGCCAGCTGGTTTGACTGGAATCTATTTTGAAGCCAGTGATGTTGATGAAGAAGCTACTGCTCTCAATGAAGTTCAGCCGAGGTATCCACTTAGAGCTGAGCGCGAAGGTGTGGCTGGTAAGGTCAGTTTATTACTCAAAATTAATCATCGTGGTCGTGTGATTCAAGTAAAAGTTCAATCAGCGAGTCCGGCCGGATTTGGCTTCGAGAAGGCTGCTATGGAAGCGATAAAGAAAACAAAATTTAGTCCAGCTAAAAAGGATGGGGTTCCAGTTTCCCAAAAACGGATCAAGGAGTTTGTCTTTGATTACTAGCTTAGTTAATAAAATGAAAGTGACATTTGATTCATTGAACTCAAGAATATTAAATCTAAATACATTGAGTTTAAAGAGTGTCATCATTCTTAGTATAACCATTCTTTGTTTTTTTGATATTACTCTGGCACAGCCTAGTTCAGTCTCAAACTTTGAAATCGGATCAAAATTATATCAGGAAGGCAAATACAAACAAGCTATAGTTGAATATAGACAAGCAATCAAAAATGACGATCGTAGCGTCTTTAGCCGGTTTAATCTTGGACATTGTTTTGTCCAGCTAGAAAATTATCCGTTAGCAATTGTGAATTATAAAAGAGCAATTGAACTGCAACCGAGTTGGAGTCCACCTTATGCTATGTTGGGTGATCTGTATTTTGTGACAGGGAATTATCCTGAGGCCTTGACTTTTTATGCTCACGCAAGTGAACTTGGTGAAGAAGGGCGACATATTTCCTTAGCTCGGGCAGAGTCTGCGTTAAAAATTGGTGCTCATACAGAAGCCCTGAAGCACTTTGAAGCAGCTCTCAAATTTGACCCTGAGGATGTTCAGATCTATTTTGCCATTACAGAAATTTATGAAAACTCAAAACAGTATCTAGAAGCGCGTGAAACTCTAGAAACGGCGCTTAAATTAGCACCTGCTAGTGGAGCTGAATTATATTTCTACTTGGCGAGTTTATATCAAAAACAAAGTATGCTTAAAATGGCCATTTCAACGATTGAGTCAGGGCTTGCATTATCACCTAAGCGCCATGATATGAGGCGTTATCTGTCACAGATGTATGTTGAAATACAAAAACCTTGGATGTCTGTATTTGTACTTGAAGAGGGTCTAGATCGCAATGGACCTTCAAGTTTGGCTATGGATTTGGCAGAAATTTATATGAATCAAAAAAGATTTGAAGAAGCTTTATCAGCTTATAAACGAGCTTGGAAATTAAAAGATTGGCGAGCGCGTCGTGGTATCCGAAATGTCGCAGCTAGTTTTCAAAATATTGGTAATCAAGAAAAGTCTAAAATAATTATAGCCTGGCTTGAACAACAGAAGAGATTTTAATGGAATTAAAACATCGCCCGAGAAGACTAAGAAGCACTCCTGCTATGAGAAATATGGTGAGAGAAACTCACCTTCAAAGCTCTAATTTTATATTGCCTCTTTTTGTCAAAGAAGGAAGCGGAATTCGAGATGAAGTCGCTAGTATGCCTGGCGCTTTTCGTCGAAGCCTAGATACTCTATTGATTGACTTACAAGAAGTCGTAGTTCTTGGTATTGCTGGTATTGTTTTATTCCCAGCTGTGGAAGATGATCTCAAAGACAGCTTTGGTAGTGAGGCTTGTAATGATGATGGATTGATTCCACGTTGTATTCGCGCAGTAAAGGCTCAGTATCCAAATCTTCTGATCATGACGGATATTGCACTTGACCCATATAATATTGACGGGCACGATGGTATTGTAGAAGATGGGAAAATCATCAATGATCAGACTGTGAAAGTTTTGGTGGGGCAAGCATTGTCCCAAGCTAGAGCGGGTGCAGATCTTTTAGGCCCCTCTGATATGATGGACGGTCGCATTGGCGCTATTCGTGAGGCTCTAGAAGAAGAGGGTTTTACTGATGTCGGTATTTTGAGTTACGCTGCCAAATATGCTTCAAGTTTTTATGGTCCATTTCGTGATGCGCTAGATTCTGCTCCTAAAGCGGGAGATAAAAAATCCTACCAAATGGATCCCGCTAATCGTCGCGAAGCGTTAAAAGAAGTCGCTCTTGACATTCAAGAAGGTGCTGATCTTGTGATGGTCAAACCAGCGCTTGCTTATTTAGATATTATCTCAGATGTCAAACAACACTTTGATGTGCCTGTTGTCGCTTATCATGTCTCAGGTGAATATGCCATGGTAATGGCAGCGGCTGAAAAAGGTTGGCTTGATGGCCATAGTGCGATGATGGAATCGCTACTCTCTATGAAAAGAGCGGGCGCTGATATCATACTTAGTTATTACGCAATTGAAGCTGCCAAAGCACTTCAAGGGCTCCCAGTTGAATTGATGACACAGGTAAAAAAATGAAAAGTGTCTTAATACAAAAATTAATGTCGACTAGTGGTGTGAAATTTGGAACTTCTGGAGCTCGTGGTTTAGCTGATGCGATTACTGATGAAGTTGCATACTCATATACGCGTGCATTTTTGATTCATTTAATTGAATCAGGTCGGATGAGTAAAAATCGTCAGCTCGCTATTGCTGGAGACCTCCGGCCCTCGAGTCCTAGAATTATGCTCGCCATTTCAAGAGCAGCAGTGGACTTAAAGTTTAAAGTCATTAATGGCGGTATGATACCTTCGCCTGCCATTGCTTTATTCGGTATGGCTGAATATATTCCATCTATCATGGTCACGGGTTCTCATATCCCAGATGATCGTAATGGGATTAAATTCAATCGTCCTGAGGGTGAAATTGATAAGACTGATGAGACAGGAATTAAAGCGGCTCAGATTGATATTGATGAGAAACTCTTTGATGGAAATGGTGCTTTTGTACAAAGCTATGATCATCTAGAAGTCAGCTCTCTTCCTATAGAGCTTTACCTTAAAAGATGGCCAGACTTTTTTGGAGATAAGTGTCTGGATGGTTTAAGGCTCGGTGTTTACCAGCACTCAACTGTGGGGCGTGACCATTTGGTTCAAATTTTTGAATCCATGGGTGCTCATGTTCAGGCTCTTGGTAGATCAGATAAATTCATCCCAGTTGATACTGAAGCGATTCGCCCGGAGGATGTTGTACTCGCTAAAGATTGGTGTGCAGATGGTGAATTTGACGCACTTATTTCTGCTGATGGAGATTGTGATCGTCCTTTGTTATCTGATGAAAATGGTTCCTGGATACGTGGTGATGTTCTGGGGATTCTGGGTGCTCGGTATCTTGATGCTGATGGTGTAGCAACTCCAGTGAGCTGTAATACCGCACTTGAAAAGTGTGGAATTTTTGAAGCAATTCAACGAACTAAAATTGGTTCACCTTATGTGATTGAGGCGATGGGTAAGCTAGCAAATAACGGAGCGCAAAAAATAGTGGGGTATGAAGCCAATGGTGGATTTTTACAACATTCAAAGCTTTATAATGAAGGAAGAATTTTAACCACACTTCCGACACGTGACCCTGTGATTGTTTGTGTTGCTGTTCTACTTGCGGGGTTAAAAGCGCAGGTAAAACTAAGTGAACTTTTAAAATCTATACCTGCTAGGTTTACAGCTTCAGATAGGATAAAAAACTTCCCAAGTGAGCTCAGCCATTCAAAATTAGAAAGTTTACATTTTGGTGAGTTAAGTGAAGATATTAGTGCTTTTAATGTTGCCTTTAAAGCACTTGGACTAGAAGCCAAAGGTCTTGATGATACGGATGGGTTACGTTATACTTTAAGTGATGATCGTGTGGTTCATTTACGTGGCTCTGGCAATGCTCCTGAATTGAGATGTTACACGGAGTCTGACTCTGAAGTTGATGCTGTGGAGTTGATGAGAAGTTGCCTCAGTTTGATGGAGACTTGGAAGAATCAAATGTAAATACGGAACACCCAAATAGTTACCTATTGTGGTGTTTTTTTATTGCCAGAATGATCAATCAGAGGGGTTTCGTCAATTGAATGAAAATTAATCAAATGTGATACTGGCTTCAAAACCAACGCTAGTTGATTGCATTTTACCATCCCCCCAAGAATAATCAAATTTACCAATTGAACCTGTTAACATTTCATCAATACCTTAAATTTTTTCCATCTGAACTTGGCAATTTTCTGTATCACATGAGCCTGACGTCTGAAAGCCTTGTTCACCAGGTTTTGATCAATACCCTTGGCGTCCAAAGGTAATATCGCAATATTTGTGT
>CAWVXU010000014.1:0-41496 GCA_963934255.1 uncultured Fibrobacterales bacterium | reverse complement strand
TTAGTATCAAATTCCCAACCAAATGGGAGAAAGTTACCGTCTGAGTCAATGAATAACTCAAGGTCTAATGCCACCCCAAATTTACCTAAGGTTACTTCTGGGCGATAAGATATACGCGTGACTGATTCGCCATCGAGCTCGGTTAATCCAACTGAGATTGAACCACCACTCATACCTGCACCCGAGCCTTCACCTGCTCCTGCTCCTTTTGAATCAGCATTGTCTTTATCTGATTTTGGTGTCTTAGCTTTTGTTTGGTCACCGGCTTTGTCGGCAGTTGAGCTGGCTTGTGTTGCAGAGGTGTTGTCCTGAGCTTCAGTAGTTTCTGCCTGAGGTAAGGCAGCCTCTGGTGATGAGTCTCTTGAAGCAGTTGCGCTAATTGGGGTCGCTGCTTCTGGAGCTAAGGTTTGAGACTCTGGAGTCATCGCCGTTGCCGGAGCATCTGTTGCTTGGTTTTCAACTGTTGCCTCGTTTGTCACGGGTCCCTCTACAGCAGGAGAGCTACTTGTTTCTGCAGCCTGAGCTTGAGTCATTTCAGCGGCTGGTACAGCAGTTGCTTCAGGAGTAATTGTTTGTGTTGGCTTGGGGGTTTGGGCCCAAAGCGTGGTAGCCAACATAAATGCTGGAATAAGATGGATTGGTTTCTTCATAATTGGATTCCTTTTACATTCTAAAGTAGTACTTTTGAAGCCGAGTAATTTTTAAATAATTCGATAAAAGCGTAAATTGATATGAAATACGGTGAAAATTTTAGTTGCGATACTTATTAGGGGTACAGCAATAATCATCCCGAGGACTCCACCAGCAGCTCCGCCAAATAAAATGCCTAAAATAGCAATCAACGGGTGGAGTTGTAATGACTTGCCGACAGTCATCGGGTAAATATAAATGTTATCCATAATGTTGATAACTAAAAATACAACAAGAACGGACCACCAAGGTGAGCTAGCTGCAGGGTCAATGATAATCATGACAATTGCAGGCAGGGCTCCAACGACTGGACCTAAATAAGGGATTGCATTGGCGAGTCCTGCGAATAAACCTATGGCAATCCCGCCTTTTACTCCGATAATATTTAAGCCAATTGCTGCTATAATCCCTACTGCTAAACAATTTAAGAACTGACCACGAAGATACCCTGAAATAGAGCGATTGACATAATGAATCATCATTAATGACATTTCAAAGTATCTATTGGGAATATGCTTCATGAGATTCTGTTGAATTTGGGCACCTTGAATAAGAAAGAAAAACGCTACAACTGGGATGAAAATCAATGAGCTAATATTAGCGAGAAAAGCTCCAAGAATATCTAATAGAGTATTTTTACTATTCTCTAAAAACTCAGCACTTAAAGAACGCATCTTTTGATCGTACTGTTCAACTTGGTCTTTGCTGATATATTGTTGTGCAAGCATCTTACCGTCTTCAAACTTTGATTCAATTTGATGCCAGTATATGTCTCGATTTTGATAGGCCTCTTGTCCTTGAAATTTCAAAATCGGGACCGTAATATAAAGGAATATACCTAGTATAAGAAAGAAACCTAAGAAGAATAACGCGGTGCTAATCTCTCGAGAATAACCACGCCGTTCAATCTTATCGACCAAAGGCCGAGCTAAGAAAGCGAGTAGAAAGCCACCAAATAATAAAATAAATAGTTGATAGACAGCCCAACCTACTATTGCAAAAATCCCAAGAAGGATCGTGTAATAGGCTATTTGCACCCATTTGTGTTCGTTATTTGCTGGCAATTGAAACTTCCTTTTGAAGCTCTAACCATTGCTGATTAGTATTTCTCAGACGAGTACTCAGAACTCGACTCAAATTCATCAAAACTTTGCTGCCAATATGGTGATTTTTTTCCATTAAGGACAAGAGGTCGGGTTTGAAAAATCCGAATAATTTACAATCATCTTTAGACTTAGCAGAAGCAGATCGAGGAGCGCCATCAACCAGAGAAAGTTCACCAAAAAAAGTCCCAGCAGTTAACTTGGCGTATTCAGTTTGAGTCTCTTCTGAGAAAATGACGACATTTCCGGTTTTAATGATATACATTCCATTACCAGCTTCACCCTCCTTGAATATTAGCTCTTTGGGGGAGTAAGTTCTTTGATGTAGGATACGACCTATAAACATCAATTCTTTGGTTGTGAGGCCTTCAAAGATGGCTACGTCTCTTAATATAGGGACTAAATCTTGATTTTTCTTTTTCTGCGTATAGATTTCGCTCCAAAGCGCATTTACGATTTGTTTCATGTATTTCCTATTTAAAATATTGTGACTTGAGGTCAGCTAAAAAGCTGAGTGCGTCCATAGGCGAGAGTGTATTGAAATCTTTTCTTTTAATTTCATCAATAGCCATTATTTCGTCCTCAGTTAAACTAGGACCACTAAATAGATCTTGTTGAGTCTCGGGTTTGATTTCTTCTATGACTGAGACTTCTTTTTGACCACTTTCTAAGCGGTGTAAAATACGCTTGGCGCGGAAGATGACTTCTTTAGGAAGTCCTGCCATCTCAGCTACTTGTATACCATAGGATGAATCACATGCACCTTCAATAATTTTTCTAAGGAAAACAAGCTTACCTTGATACTCTTTGACTGTAATATGGAAATTTGCGAGTCTCTCGAGCTGATTATCTAGGACGGTGAGTTCATGATAGTGAGTGGCAAATAGTGTTTTGCCGGCTCGCTTTGGATCATTATGCAAATCTTCAATAATAGCCCAAGCTAGAGCTAAGCCATCAAATGTCGAGGTACCTCGACCAATTTCATCCAAAAGGATTAAGCTTTTGTCAGATGCATTATGTAATATGTTGGCGGTCTCAACCATTTCAACCATAAATGTTGACTGTCCACGAGCAAGACGATCAGAAGCACCCACGCGTGTGAAAATTCTATCGACAATGCCAATGCGAGCTGAACTAGCCGGGACAAATGAACCAATTTGAGCCATTAAAACAATCAGACCTGTCTGACGAAGGTAAGTTGATTTACCTGCCATGTTGGGCCCTGTAATAAGCATGATTTGCTGTGATATTGGATTCATTTGGACATCATTGGTAATGAACTGCATCTCTGGATTACTAGCTTTAATCACTGGATGGAATCCGCCGAATATTTCAAGGGTAGCCGAATCTTCCATCGATGGTCTAGTGTAGTTTTCTCGAGCCGCCGCAATACTTAATGAAAGAATAGAGTCAAGCTTGGCAATTTGATCTGCAACATTTCGAAGTTCAGAACACCATTGAGCTGCTTCATCTCTTTTTGCGCTAAAAAGTTTATATTCGAGCGTGTTGATTTCACCTTCAGCATTGAGAATTTGAGTTTCGTACTCCTTCATCTCGGGGGAGATAAAACGTTCAGCATTGGCTAAAGTTTGTTTTCTAATATATTCTGCCGGTACTTTTTCATGGTGCTGACTAGTTACTTCGAGATAGTAACCAAAAACTTTGTTAAAACCAATTTTGAGAGTAGGGATACCAGTGCGTTCTTTCTCTCTTGCTTCTAGCCCTGATAACCAAATCCTTGCATCTTTTATACCGAGATTAAGTTCATCTAATTCTTTGGATGCATTTTCTCTAATCAACTTACCTTCACGCAAAGTAATAGGTGGTTCATCCGTGAAATAACTTAAAAGATTTTGCCCTAGTTCTGAAAGTCTTTGTTCATTTAATTGAAGAGATTTGAAAAAGTCATTTTTACTGTTTTTAATTAAAATCGCGACTCGAGAACTTTGAGCTAAAGATTTACCCAAAGCGATAAGATCTCTAGCATTGGCACGACCGGAGCCAAGTCTACCAATCAGTCTCTCGATGTCCATAATTTCACGAAGCTCAACTTTGATGTCATCAACAAATATGGGGTTACTCAAAAGCTCATCAATGGCATCATGACGTTGGTGAATTTGATTGACTGAAAGTAAAGGGTGAGATATCCAACGTTTTAATTTGCGAGCACCCATTGCGGTGACTGTGTGATCTAATACATGCACTAATGTTGACTTGGGGTCATCTGCATTGAGGGGCTTGATAAGTTCTAGATTTCTTAAAGTTTGCGGGTCAAGATTCATAGAGTCACCCAGACTACGCCATTGGATTCTATCAAGATGATCTAAGTTGGTTTTCTTTTGGTCAAGTGCGTATTGTAATACAGCACCTGAAGCCCTAATGCAAAGCTCTCTTCCTTCTAAGCCATAAGCATCTAGACTGTCAGTCTTGAATTGTTTCAGCAAACTTGAATGAGCTCCTTCTGATTCATACCAAATGTCAATGAGTGGTGTGATACAAAGCTTTTCTTGTTGACTAATTGTTTCTACAAATTCTAGTAGGTCATTTTCCATGGCTGGGACTAGAACTTCTCGAGGAGAAAGTCTATAAAGCTCAGATTCAATTTGAGCAAAGTCGCCTTCAGTTACTTGGAATTCACCTGTAGAAATATCAAGTATAGCTAAAGCACAATGCTCTTCACTAAGCGTTGAGTTAGGTAATATGGCACAAAGATAAGTGTTGGTAGATGCATCGAGAGTCGATTCATTCAGTGTTGTGCCAGCCGTGATGACTTCAATAACGTCACGCTTGACAATCCCCTTGGCCTCTTTGGGGTCTTCAATTTGTTCGCAGATGGCTACTTTGTAACCTGCATTGACCATTTTAGGGACATAGCGTTCTGCAGAATGATGGGGGAAACCACACAAAGGGGTTTGACCCGATTTGCCATTATTTCTGCGAGTTAGAGTGATACCTAGAACCTTGGAACTCACAATCGCATCATCTCCAAATAGCTCATAGAAATCACCCATGCGATAAAATAAAATACAATCGCTGTAGCGTGATTTAATTTCGTTGTATTGAATCATCATAGGTGTAGACATTATTGCTCTCCCATAGTCATTTCAATTTGATCTGGATCAAGGTCATCACGATTGGGGGTAAACATAGTTCCTCCAGAGATCTGTGGAAGAAGTTCATTTGCATGAATCAGGTCTTCAAGTTCATTTAACCTTGGAAGGTCATCGGGAATTTTGTTGATCCCAAAATACTTCATGAAATCTTTGGTAGTGACATATTGGAAGGCGTTACCGGCACCATCAGATCGCCCGCCAAGTCCGACAAGTTTTTTGTCGAGTAGACTTTTAACAGGACCATCACATGACACGCCGCGCACGGCTTCCATTTCAGCTTTGGTAATGGGTTGTTTGTAGGCTATAATCGAAAGAGTTTCAAGAGCAGCTTGAGATAGTCGTCTATTAATGTTTTCATTTCCAAAAAGCTTTTTAATCCAAGGGTAGTACCTTGTTCGAGTTCTAAAACGAAAAGCACCAGCTTGTTCCACAATTTCAAAAGGAGAATTGATACTACTCAATTTGTCATTTGCAATTAATACTGAATCTCTAACAGTTTGTATTTCGAGGAAATCACCGATCAGCTCTCTTAGCTTTCTCATGTTAATGAGGTCGGACGAAGCGAAAATAACTGCTTGAATGATATTTGCTAAGTCTTCTTTGGAGTCGATTCCAACGCCATTGTCATCTGAAGATAAAGAGCCATTATCTTGATTTTGATCAGCCAAATCAATGCCTTTCACTAAAAGTGGAGAGTCAAACCGACTCCTCCTAAAATAATAGCAATTCCTACGAAAATCTGACTCGCCATATACAGGTCCTTTGCATCTTCTACAGATGTGCGGTTTTCTTTCTTTAAATCTTTGAAATTACTGTTTTCATTCTTTTGAAAACTAGGTTGGCTGAGCAATATTTTAGATTTCCAAGCATTTTTTAGCTCCATTTCGGCTAAGGCATGGAAAGTGCTCGCCAAAGCAAAAGCGGGAACACTAGTCCAGATTAAGTTCTTAGACCATTTGTTTTGTGTTGATCTTGATTCTGTTTGAAGCTTAGAATGTTGAATCAAATTGATATCGGCGATACTTTTTTGACCAGCGAGTACATTTAAATAGAAGGTGGAGTCCTTAAATCCATTTGCCTTGATAGTGATTTGACGTATGCCTGGATTAATATCAGCTATAGCTAAGGGGGTGGTCCACTTAGATTTAAAAACATGTTCGTTTGGTTTGTGAAAAAATATAAATGCACCTGGGGGGGTGCTTTGGATATTAAGTTCTGGGCGTACTCTTTGAGTCTTGAATTTCTTGAATGCTTGAGTGGATTGCTTGATGTTTATTGAGTCCGAAAAAGCCCAGAGATTATTATTTACAGTCCATCTTGTCTCGTAATTATAATCCCCGACGGGGATGTTCTTGAAGGTAAAAGGCGTGTTTTGTAGTGTGGGTAGACCATTTAAAAATATATGCGCACCAGGATTGACAGTGCTTATTTCAAGACTGTTTTGAATCTTCGGGACAGACTTTTTTGGCTTAACTATCGTCGGTTTTTTTTCAACAGAAACGACTGTTGTTGGATTTATAGCGAGGCCGTTTGGGGTGATAGTGTCTAGTGGTGACTCAGAATAAATGAGTAGGTCAAAACTATCCTTAAAATCCCATGACTTAAGTTTAATATTAAGTGATTTAGCTTCATTTGAGTCAAGTTCTAGCTTCTTTACCATGTTGTTTGGAATGGTTAAGCTGAGCCATTGGTTGTTGGAATTTTGACCAGCTAGTTGAAGATTTGAGTCCTCTATACCTAAAAAGAGAACATTATTGGAATCTAAACTTTTGAGTGTGACTTTTACTTTGAAACTTTGAGTTGGAATTGCTTCTTTTATCGCTTGATGGGGGAGTATTCCTTTTTTGATTTTGTCTTTAAATGGAAGCTGAAAATGGAACCCTTGAGGTGATATGGAGTCTATTAGGAGCTCTTTAGTTGAACTATTCGTTAAGGTAATGGCCCATTTGGTAGAAAAAGATAATACTGGTTGAAATAGGCCTATAAATAAGACTATAATTATCGTGTAGAATATGAAGTTCTTTTTGTTAAGCATCGGCTTAATTTATTAATTTTTCCGACGTTAAAGAATTTTTTTCTTGGGAGAGAAAAATGTCTAATCGAGATTTAAAAAAAATCACCAATGATACGTTTAAAATACTGCGAAAATATGATTCCGTCCCTCCTGAGCTATATCGCGATACCTTTATCGATCTTGCAAAGGCTGCAGAAATTGATTTAACAGTCATTGATGGTTTTAAAGAGGGTCAAAAAGTGCTTGGAGAAAGCGCAGTTAATCTTGAAAAACTTCAATATGAATCCAATGAAAGCGTTAAGGCATTAAAATCATCCACTCAACAGGCATCTGAAGCAATTGAGAAAAAGGACAACAAGTTACTCGAGAAGGCTCAAAATGATATTGAAAACCTTTCTAAGAAAATTGCTCACCTTGAGGCTTCTGTATTTAAAGACGAATTGACTTCTGTCTATAATAGGCGTTGGTTATTTGATCAGTTCTTAGCTTTGGATGCATTTAAGACGAAGGGAACTATTGGGTTTCTAGATTTGAATAATTTCAAGGAAATAAACGATACTCATGGCCATCCGGTTGGTGACAAGGTATTGGTTCTTGTGGCTCATTTAATTTCTCAACTCAACAACATGAGTAGAGACGTCTTTATTTGCCGATTTGGAGGAGATGAATTTCTAATATTAGCTCCAGAAGTTAATATTAAAGTTGTCCAATCTGAGCTCAATGCTATCAAATCAAAAATAGAGTCTAAAGTTGTGAGTATTAAGGAGTGCAGTTTTAAGGTTGGCTTTAGTTTTGGTTGTTGTGATTTCAAAGAAGGTGACAATTTCCACCAAATCTTGGAAAAGGTTGATGTCTTGATGTATAGCGCCAAAGACTTAGATAAGGACGGTGCCAAAGGCTTAGATAAGGACAGTGTCAAAAGCATTGAAAATTGACCAAAATATTGCCAATTTCCATCTAATTACTTTAAATTCAATTACTTAGCTCTGAGCTAAGTATCTGCCTTTTATTCCTTTTCTTAGCTCGATATATTAAGTCATCCACTATATAAGGATTTACACCTCATTTTAAAATGATTTTTATTAAATTGACATTTACAAATAACTTATGGCATTAGCCTCAATTTTTCTTATAGGAGCAAATACATGCGTGGAAATGCACTTGTTGGCCAATCTGGTGGACCTACTTCAGTAATAAACTCTTCTCTATGTGGAGTAATTCAGCAAGCTCTAGCTTCTGAAAATATCGATAATGTATTTGGTATGTCTTTTGGTATTGAAGGATTCATGAACGACGAGGTTGTCGACCTTGGTAAAGAATCTCCTGAAGTTATTGAAGGACTGCGTTCGACTCCTGGATCTGCCTTAGGCTCAAGCCGTCATAAAGTAAAAGATTCTGACTTCCCACTTATTATGGAACAACTTAAAAAGTATAACATCCGCTACTTCTTCCTTATTGGTGGAAACGACACGATGGATACTATCCATCGCATTGAAGAATACTGTCGTGTTCATGGTGATTGGGAATTAAAAGGAATAGGTGTTCCCAAAACGGTTGACAATGACTTGTACTGCACTGATCACACTCCTGGTTATGCATCTGCAGCAAATTATGTCGCCCGCTCAGTACAACAAGCTGGTCGTCTAGCATCTGATATGCAACGTGTTGATCAATACGTTATCTATCAAACTGTTGGTCGCGATGCTGGTTGGTTGGCGTGTGCTTCTGTTGTTGGTAAAAAATCAGAATCTGATGCTCCTCACTTAATTTATGTTCCTGAATGTCCTGTATCAAAAGAAAAATTTCTTGCTGACGTTGAAGCGACTAAAGCAAAATACGGTTGGGTATCAATCGTTGTTGGTGAAGGTGCTAAGTGGGATGATGGTACTTATGTATCTGCTCCAGAGCAAGCTGACAAACACGGTAATCCTGAGCTTGGTGCAATGGGTGGTACATCTGCTGCTCTTAATATGCACAAAATTATCGCTGGTAAATTTGGCTGGCGTGGTGAATTCCAAATCGTGGAATCACTTGCAATGTGTGCTATTGACCGCGCATCAAAAACAGACCTTGAAGAGGCATATCTTTGCGGTGTAAACGCTGTTAAAAAAGGTCATGACGAAGGCAAAACTGCAGTTATGGTAACAATCAACCGCGTATCTAATAACCCTTATACGATTGAATATGGTGATGCACCACTTTCAGACGTAGCAGTTGCTGCAAAAGAAATGCCTGCTGAATATTTCAATGAAGAAGGAAACTTTGTTTCTGAAGCTTTCTACGAATATATCAGACCACTATTAGACGAACCACACGATTTTTCAATTCTTGCTAAAGTAAAAGCAGAAGTTTAAGAGGTATAAAATGGATATTAATAACCCACAACACAGTAAATTTGCGCTTGTTAAAGAAATGCTTGAAACTGCTGACGTCGTTCGCAAACTCCAACCTGGTGCAATTACTGACCTAGCTGCCCAGCTTGGTGATAAAATTTTACTCACAGGTGAAGGTTCATCTCGCATCTTCCCTGCAAAAAATGCTATCGCTAATGCACTTTCTGCTGGTTACCCTCAGCGTATCTTCACTGAAGGTGCAACTCAAGCAATGGACTACAAGTTGAATGACCATTCAATTTTTGTGGCTTCAAACTCAGGTAAAACGAAAGAGGGAGTTCGCCTTATTCGTCATCTCAAAGCCAATGCATCTGTCAAATCATTGATGGGCGTTGTAGCACATGCTGGAACTCCAATCATCGCTGAATCAACTAACGGTGGATATGTTCTTACTTGTGGTAATGAAGAAGCTGTAGCTGCAACTAAATCAGTGACTGAGCAGGCCCTTGTTTATGAGCTAGCATTGCGCACTCTTAATGGTGTTGCACTTCCTGATCTTCAAAAACTGGGTGATCAAATGGAAGCTGTTCTGACAACTTCTATCCCTGAAGACGTTATTGCTCCGCTTATTGAATCTCCTATCCTATACTGGGCTGGTAAAAATAATGGTGTGGCTGAAGAGCTTCGTCTTAAAACAAACGAAATCACTCGTAAAAAATCAGACTTCCTTGAAGGCACATATGCTGCTCACGGAATTGAAGAAGTAATGAATGCTGATGAGGCCATTATTGTTGTCAACCCGTGGGAAGCTGAAGAAGCTAAATACCGAGAAGTATTAGTTGATGGCGTTGGAATTGGTCTTGTTGCTATTTCTACACGCGAAACTTCATTTCCAACTTACAAAATTCCTGACGCCGGTGATATGGGTGCTTACCTTGAACTTGCTGCTGGATGGAATCTTCTTGTTGAAGTTGGAGTCCAAACTGGTATTGATCTTGACAAACCTGTTCGTGCACGTAAAGTGGGCAATGAGTTTATTGGATAGGTCCATCTCCTATAATATTTTAAGGGGCTGTCATTTTATTGACAGCCCTTTTTTTAGTTATTTATGATTGGGGTAGTTGGAAAGGTGGAGATTTAAGATTGTGAATCTTGGATAACTCACTAAAAAGCTTTTTACGGATAATGGGCTTGGTAAGGTATGATATCATCGAGCTATTTGTCACGCGCTCTTTGGTCTCAGGAAATACGTCTGCAGTGAGTGCGATTATCTTGGCATTGGGGTTAATTGAAATCAATTCCTGAGCAGTCTCAAAGCCATCCATAATTGGCATTTGTAAATCCATCAGTATAATATCAAAAGTTGATTTTTGATAGAGAAGGATTGCTTGACTACCACTCAGTGCGAGTGTGGTGGCACAGCCAAATTTTTCAAGGTGTTTGTTAGCGACCTTAAGGTTGATATGGTTGTCATCTATAACGAGTACCTTAAGTCCAATGAGTGTAGTTTCATCAAATCCAACATCTTGGATAACATTTAAGTTGATTTTTTCGTAAGGGAAAGTTATTTCAAATGAGAATTGGGTCCCCACGCCCTCTTGGCTTTCTACGGTCACATTTCCGTGAAACATTTCAATGAGCTTTTTTGTAATAGTAAGGCCGAGTCCACTGCCTCCAAATTGACGGTTGCCACTTTGACTGATTTGAGTGAATTCATCCCAAATTGAAGAGAGTCTAGATTCTTTAATTCCTATGCCTGAATCCAATACTTGAAATTGAATTTTCACTAATTTGTCTGACCGAGAAAGTTCAGTGACGTAAAGGCTAATTTCACCTTCGTGAGTGAATTTAACAGAATTTCCAATCAGATTGTTTAAGATCTGAGTTAATCGGGTTGAGTCACTTTTTAACTGGATATCTTGAAGTTCTTCTGATATATGTGTATTAAATACCAAGTCTTTTTGTCTTAGCATTGGAGTAAAAGCCTTGCTAATTGAGTTGATTAGATAAGTGATACTAAATGTGTGATTTTCTAATTCTAAATCGGATTCAATTTTAGAAAAATCAAGGATATCATTTATGAGTGATAAAAGGTTTTTACCGGAATTTGCTAATGTTTCAAGGTTATCAAGTTGTTTGGGATCATTATTTTCATCAATGAGAATCTCACTAAGCCCTATAACAGCATTAAGTGGAGTTCGGATTTCATGCGACATGGTGGACAGGAAGCTTGCTTTGGTTTTAACTGCACCTTCAGCTTTTTCTTTTTCTGTCTCAATTTTTTTCAAATAATCATCTCGGTCAGAAATGATTTCTCGGAGGTCAGTATTTACTAATAATATTGAGTAATAAATATCTTTGTAAGGGTTTTCGTTGATATTAGTAGGGAGATTAAAGTTGTGGTTCTGATTATTCCAAGTAATTCCACCAAGAGCATGAGTTACCCATTCTATATTTTGATTGCGCTCTTCTTGCATTTGCTTAATTTGATTTTGTGCAAGTTCAAGTTTTTCCTCAATAGTTGTATCTACATTAATGGGCTCAGACTCGTAAGAAGGTGATGGCTCTTCACTGAAACTTTTAAACGCATCCTCTATGGTATTAAAAAGATGAAGTCGCTCTTTGAAAATTGAATTAAAAGATTGTATGATTTTAGCAGAAATTAAGGTGAGTCCATTTGTTATTAGGGCGCAATTTTTAAATGGATATTCAGCACTCATAACAAATTCAGCCTCCATTTTGCGGGATTTGAAGGAAGAGCTAGATAAGTGAAGACTATTGTTAATGAGAAATAGTTCTTGATCAGGGTTTTGCTTGCCAATTGCTATTTGAGCTTTTATGTAATGTTTAAAATCTTCGTGAGTTAAGTCTCCGTAGCTAAATGTATAGAATAGATTTTTACGAATTTGATAAATAAAAACTTTTCCAATACCATTGGTAGAAACAAAACATCCGGGTGGAAATGGAATTAAATTACCCATGAATTGAGATTCTTTGAGAAATATATCAGGTGGGGCAAGTACGTTAGAATTAAACTGTGCTTCAAAATCAGCATTTTCTATTAGAAATATGATATTAAGAGATGAGATGGCTACATCCCATTTTTTATAAAAAGTCCGTTTAATGTTGGGGTTTTTGTCACCCAAAAACTTTCCAATTAGCTGGTAAACTGCGGGAGCATTTATAATGGCTTGATGACCCATTATTCCTTCGTTAAACCACATATTAAAATAACGGTTTGCTACATTTTTAACCTTGATCGAAGGGATCGGTAGATTACCATAATCTACCAAATGGATTATGGGTTTACCACCATTAAAAAGATACAGTGTTCTATTGTTTCTATCCCAATTTTCAAAAACTTCTTCAACGTTATCGTTAGTGATTTTACCTTCTGCGTAGCCCCAAGTGACATTAGGTGCGGCAATAAAAAGAGAATCAAAATAGCTACCGTCATTGGCTCTAAAACCTAGCTCTTCGCGGTCGAAGCCAAATTCATAAGGCGATAGTTTGGGTAATTGATCCATTGTTATTTCTACTTTAAGGCTGAAATTAAAATCATCTGATTTAAAATTATTTTTACTCAGTTTGTGTAAAGCCCTTCAATCTTATTCTTCTTCTCAATACTAATACGTATATTATCATAAATTGTACTATATATCCAAAGCCAATGCACAAAATAATTTCTGGATAATGTCAAAACATAAAAATGGACAATATATGGTACCGAGACTATGAAGCCAAATAGGATGCTAACACAATCCGAAAATAGTTTTTGAGTTAATTGTGTTTGGAGTAAAATAGCTCAAAAATGGCTATATTTTAATAAAAATGTAAAAGGATTATTTTATGAGCACTCGTCTATCAATACGTGAAAAGGGTCAAGTTCGTCACTCAAGTAATTTGAGCGATATTTTTAAAGATTGGAAAGGCGAAGATGAACACTGGTTGTTTGTTGCTCCTCATGATGACGACATAGTCCTAGGTGGCGGTCTTATCATGCAAAAAGCACTTGAAGAGGGTGTTAAAATGAGCATGGTTATTACGACTAATGGTCAAATGGGATATTGTACTCCTGAACAAAAGACAACTATAAAAGATGTACGTGAAGCTGAAACTCGCGAGAGTTTTGATCTTTTTGGAATTAAAAATATTGAGTTTTTGGGATATCCTGATGGTTCTTTAAATATATATTCTGGTGCCCGCTTTGCAGACGAATCAAGCCCAGTTGCTGTCGAAGGCCTAAGTGGTCTACAGCCCTCTTATACCAAGTCACTTCGTCGTGTGCGCCCGACTCGTGTTTTTGTACCTGGTGGTTCTGACTATCATCCAGATCATAAACTGACATATCAAGAATTACTGATTTCGGTTTTCCATGCTTCAGGTGATATTTGGCCTGAGCTGGGTGATAAATTACCGGCTATTCCATCTGTCTATGAGATGGCTATCTATTGTGATTTTGGAGGTGAGCCTGATATTAGAATTGAGTCTTCTGATGAAGCTCTTGAAAAGAAAATTAAATCGATTGAAGTTTATCGTTCACAACCACAAATCGCCTCTCTCATTGAGTCAGTTCGTCGATCAGGTTCAGTTGAGTTTTTACGTGATCTGACTTTTGAATTTTACCGCCCTTCGAAGTACAAACATCTTTTTGAATAAGTAGGTACTCATGAGTTTTGAAATTAAAAAATTCCATGATGGTAATTATGATGTCGTGAGTCTGGTGAATAGCCAGACGAACGAATCTGTTGTCATCGTTCCTTCACTTGGTGGCACCGTCAATCAAATTACTTTGCTTGATGAATCAGGTCTTCGAGAGCTTCTTAAAGTTGATGAGAAACATTATACAGATAATCACAGCTTTAGAGGCCGGTTACTTTTCCCTTTTAATGACCGCATCCCTGACGCTAAATATTTTTATCAAGGGGACGTTCACCATCTTCCAGTAAATTGTCCCTCGGATGGTTCTTCGATTCATGGGTTGATTTATAATCAAGAAATGAAAATTGAATCTGAAGCGTGTGGAGTTGAGTCTGCACACCTCGTTTTAAGTTTTGAGATTGATGATGAAGCTTTTGCTGGTTATCCGTTTAAAGTGGCCTACGAAGCCAAGTATCTACTTGATGCAAATGGCTTTATGATTTCTTTTAAGATGAAAAATTTAGGCCAAGGGGTCGCTCCAATTGCTCTTGGGTGGCATCCGTATTTCAAAATTGGCGAAGGGCTTGCGGGTCATTCAATGACAATGAAGTCAGATGTCTATGTCGCTGTTGATAGTGATCTTATCCCTACGGGTGAAATCCCTTCGGTAGAAGGTACGGAGCTAGATTTTAGAAATGGTGCTTCTGTTGAAACTGTAGAACTCGATCACGCAATTTCAGTGCCGAGTGATTCAAAGACTGTTCTTGAGTTTGAAGACAGGAAATTAATCTTACATCAAGACCGTGAGTTCTTTAAGTTTGTTCAAGTTTATATACCTGATAATCGTGAGTCTATTGCGATCGAACCAATATCTGGTGCGACGGATAGTTTTAATCGTGATGGACTAGGTCGCAAAGATTTGGCACCTGGAGAATGGGTTGAAACTTGGTGTGCTGTTTCAGTTAAATAGATTGAGAATGGTTTGAAAATGACAAATGCCTGCTTTGATTGAAGTAGGCATTTTTTTGCTCTTTTATGCCTTAGTTAGATTTTAGTGAGATCAAATTCTTTTTGAACTCTTAGCTCCATCTCGCGATAAATATCTTTGAGTGAGTCATCAATTTCAATTAAGGGCTTCCACCCAGTATCTCGCATCAGTTTCTCAGGTGAACCCATTAAGAGCGGAATATCATTGGCGCGTTCTCGACTCGGGTCGCGGCGAATATCTACATCAACAGGACAAATATCTACAAGGCCTTCGACGAGTTCACGAATAGTTCGAACTTGACCAGAGCAAACATTATAAATAGACCCTGATGTAGATATGTTCATTACAAGAACCAAGGCTCTCGATAAATCACGAACATCTAAAATGTCACGAGTCACATCAAGATTACCGGCGTAGATCACAGGTTCGCTTCCATAGTTTGCAATTTTTACTAATTGTTCAGCAATATTAGGTAGAACAAAACGTCTCGAGTGATAAGGCCCGGTGAAGTTAAAAGGTCGAACTATACTTAAATGCATACCCCATGCACGTTGGAATTGAAGCCCTAGAATCTCCAAACATGCTTTACTTGTAGCGTAAGGTGTCAAAGGTTTGTATGGGTCGTCCTCGACATGCATCACATCTAGGAGGCCTTCACCAGCACCATAAATATCCGAAGAACTCAGAAGTAAAACTTTTGACTTTGGAGTGTGTCTTCGAATGGCTTCTAAAAGATTTTGGGTTCCCATGAAATTCGTTTCAAGTGTTTCAAAGGGTTTTTGATGAGAGACCCCAACATTTGATTGAGACGCAATATGGTAAACCTCTTTAGGCTGATATTTCTTAAGAACATCAGCAATACTATTGAAATCCAAAAGATCACCGTATTCATATGAAACATGCTCAAGTTTCCTATAATATTTACCAGGTTCCGGACTAAAAGAGATTAAATCGCCCTTAGAGTGACTCATGATATTGAGCAAATGAAACCCTAGAGTTCCAGTGCCACCCGTGATTAAAACACTCATTTTAAGTTATTCCTACATATTGAGTCCAAATGTTCTGTATCTTCATCATATTTTAATTCTCACTCAGAGTCAATGGCTTTCCATGCAATCTCAATTTGAGTGGTTGGTGTGTCTTGAACTTTCTTGACATGGCCTATTTTGGTGGGGAGTATATAAACTCGTTTTCCCTGGTCCACCTTTTTGTCAATACCCATTGCCTCCCAAGCAGCATTAATATCAACTTTGTGAGTTTTGGGGAATCCAAGCGCGTCGAGTAGTCTAGTCTGACGAGTGTTTTCTGCAGCAGTCCAAAGTCCGAGATTTTGTGCGAGCTGACCAGCAACGCGCATCCCAAGTGAAACGGCAGTTCCATGTGAGTAGACCTTGTATTCTGTGAGTTTTTCAATAGCATGGCCAAATGTGTGGCCGTAATTCAAGATGGCTCGAATACCTTGTTCAGTTTCATCTTGAGATACCACTTCAGCTTTAATTTTACAGCACTTTGTCACCACTGTTTTTAAGATGCCTAAGTCGCGATTTTTGAGAGGTTCGACGTTGTCCTCAAGGAGTTTGAAAAATTCTTCATCCCAAATGATTCCGTATTTGACCACTTCGGCGAGTCCAGCTAAATATTCAGATGGCTCAAGGGTCTCGAGTACTTCTAAATTAATCAAAACAGCCTTGGGCTGATAAAAAGCACCGATCATGTTTTTGCCGAGTGCGTGATTGACGGCAACTTTACCGCCCACTGAACTATCTACCATAGATAGTAATGTCGTGGGTACTTGGATAAAAGGAATCCCTCTTTGGTAAGATGCAGCACCATAGCCTGCCATATCACCTGTAACACCACCCGAAAACTGAATCAATGTAGTCTTGCGAGAGTATCCTTTTCTCAACATATATGTATATAGACGATTGAGTGTTTGTACATTCTTGTATTCTTCACCGGCAGGGAACCGAAAATTTCTAGCGCCATTTGCTTGCTTGGTGAGTTTCTTTAAATTGTGTCGTTGAGCACGAGCGACATTTGTGTCAGTGACAATCAGGTAATCAGTGTGAAGATTCAGCCCACGTAATATTGCCTGCGTCAAATCAAGGAAGTTTTCTCCAATAAATATAGGGTAATTACCTTGACTCGTTTTAACTTCAACAGCTTTGTAATTCCAGGCAGCGATTTTAGATCTGAGTTGACGGACTAAAAGTTCAACTGAGGTGTCTTCTCTTGACTCGATGGAAATGTCAGCATGAGAATAGTATGGTTCACGAGCTGCGAGCATTGCGGCAACTTTATTTCGACGCTCCTCGTCATTAAGTCCTTGCATTAAAGGACGAGTATTTTTACGACCGATACGCTCCGAAATCACTTCAACAGGTGCCCAAAGTCTGACTAGAATACCTTCAGCTTTGATGAGCTTCATTACACGAGATTGGGTAAGCGCTCCACCTCCAAGTGATATGATGTGAAATTCTTTACGAGTAAGTGTTTGGATTGCTTTGAATTCTAGATCTCTAAAGTAGGCTTCGCCTTCTTTTTCAAAAATCTCTGAAATGCTTCTGCCTTGCTCTGATTCAATATAACGATCAGTGTCCACAAATTGCCAGCCAAGAGACCGAGCTGTGGCTTCACCAATACGTGTTTTACCCGTGGCCATAAAGCCAGTAAAGAAGACATTCTTCTTAGGAGATGGATGGTTCATCATGACCCACAACTTTCTTCGGTATATCACTCATTTTCATTTTAAATTCGTTTGAATTCTCAAAAATGTCCTTGTTTCAATTTCCTCTAACTTATTTAAAGTATGGGAGTTAGAAATAGCATCGAAATGCATACAAGGATGGTATACGATATTATAGTTAACTAAGAATATAAATCATTTTGACGTGAGGGGTAGCGAGATTTTACTTAGAAATGCGAAATAATGAGGAAAAAACATGTATTATACCAATTTGATAGACAGAGAAATAAAAAAGGCAATTTGCCAGAGTAATACATCAGGTTCTGCTTGCTAGCGAACAAGTATATTTTGAGTCAAAATTATTTCTTTTTAATAGGCGATAAACCTATAAATGATCCACAGCTTTGAACATCAAATCACTCTTAGGTTCCTGGCCGGTCCAAAGTTCAAATGACTTGAGGCCTTGAAAAACAAGCATACCTAATCCACCGATGACTTGACAACCTTGGGCTTTGGCATTTTTCATCCAAAGTGTTTCTCTAGGTGCGTAGACAATATCATAAATCACCTGTGATGATTTGAAATCTTCTGATCCACATGGAGAGGTATCTTCGTTCGGGTGCATTCCTAGTGAAGTACAATTTATTATGATTTCAGCTTCTTGACTCATTACTAGGTAATCTTGAATAAATTCAACTGTAGCTGTAGTGCTTTTCTTGAGTTCTTTGACAAGAGTACTGCCTTTTTCAAGGTTACGGCCTTGAATTATCAGCTTTTGATCCGGATATTGTAAGCAGATTTCAAATGCAATTGCGCGTGCTGCTCCACCATATCCGAGAATGGCAATGGTTTTATTTCGAAGTGAAATATTTCGTCGTCGGATGTGTTCAAGGGCTCCAAATGGATCAGTACTTGTGCCCCGAAGTTTGCCGTCTTTGTAATAGAGGGTGTTGACGCTGCCGGTGAGTTTAGCAATGGGGTCAAGTGCATCGAGATATTGACCAATTTCAGTCTTATGGGGGATAGTGACATTGGCGCCGGTCATTCCCATAGCGCGGAAACCTTTGACGGCATCACCTAAATCCTCAGGTGCAGTAGGAAGTGGGACATAGACAAAGTCGAGCCCCAAATCTTTAAACGCTGCATTATGCATAGGAGGGGAAAAGGAATGCTCGACAGGATAGCCCAAAATTCCGATAACCCCTGTTTTACCTGTAATGTTTGCGCTCATCTTGATTCCTTATATTCTAATACCATTGGTTATTTAATCTTAGACCAATCGTCTTCTCTAGCGGCCCATGGTTTTTTACGTTCCTTCTCAATATTGCGCTCGCCCACCAACTGCTTGGCTTTCCAAGTATCAGACTCCTTGACTAGACGGTGTTTGAGTTCATCAATACCTGTGTTTTCAGTAGCAGAAATACAGACTGCATCAGGAAACTTTTCTTTGAATTCAACTAGCTCCTCCTCAGTGAGAGTGTCGCATTTGTTGAGTACTAGAAGTTTAGGAATTGTCTCGTTAATCATGCCTGAAAGGACTTCATTGGTCACATCTAAATGCTCGGTATAATCATGAGCCGAGGCATCCAAAACATGCATCACCAAGTCAGCTTCGGCTACCACGCTTAATGTTGATCTAAATGTTGCTACTAGATGGTGAGGTAATTTGCGAATAAATCCAACGGTGTCAGATACTACAACTTCACATTCATGACTCAAAAAGAGTTTACGAGTTGTCGAATCAAGTGTGGCAAATAATTTATCCGCAACTAATACACCGGCATTGGTCAGACGATTGGTGAGAGTAGACTTGCCTGCATTGGTGTAGCCGACTGTGGCGATATGGAATGTCACGTTTCTTTTGTCAGCTTGAGCTTGACGGTCACGTTCAATTTTCTTGAGTTGTTTTTTGAGGTCAGAGATACGAGCGCGAACAAGGCGTTTATCTGTTTCTAGCTGTGATTCACCTGGTCCACGCATACCAATACCACCTACTTGACGGGAGAGGTGAGTCCACATGTTGGTCAGACGCGGCATCGTGTATTCCATTTGCGCAATCTCTACCATAATTTTGGATTCACGGGTACGCGCATGTTTGGAGAAGATGTCTAGTATGAGCGCGGAGCGATCGAGTACTTTTACATTTTTCAAAACGGCTTCAATATTTTTAGCTTGAGACCCGCTTAAGTCATCATCAAATATGACGAGTTTGGCTTCAGTTATTTCACAGCGTTGGCGTATTTCCTCTAGTTTACCAGAGCCCACTAAAGTCGAAGCATTGTACTTAGGCATACGTTGAATTATAGTTTCAATGACTTCGGCCTCTGCTGTGTCAGCGAGGCGGCGAAGTTCAGCAATGTAATCTTCGGCTTGGTGTATGCGTATTTTACCAGCTGCCACACCAATGAGGATACATTTTTCTTTAGCAGTTCTGCTATCGTCTAAATCAAACATAGATTTTACTTATTCCCATTCGATGGTGCCAGGCGGTTTATGAGTGATGTCATACAATACTCCACCAGCGCCAGCTTCTTTTAATGTCTGCCAAAGTTGCTCGAGTAAATTGGGGTCAATTTCACAGAAATTAGCCGTCATTGCTTCACTAGAATTAACTGGGCGAAGTACAAGTACAGGTTTGTCTTGTACCGTGAGAGGCAAGAGTACTACGGGCATTTGCCAAACAGCATCGTAGAGGTCGTGCTCATAGAGAAAGTCGGTACAAAGCGAGTCCATTTTGCGTAGCAAATCAAATCGTTCTCTTTCGCAGTAATGAGGGATGACTTGATATTCACCCGTCAGAGTGCCTATTTCAAGGACTACTCGATTGAGGTCACGGAACCTATTAGTAATCGTGGTTGAAGCTTTTTCGCATTCTTTCCAAGAGTGTTTGCCTTGGAGGACAAAAGGCTGTGCGTATGATCTGGCATCGCCTTGAACACCGACAGATTGAATAGGTAGTGCTAGCCCTTGCCAATTTTGCTCACCAAGATATGCTTCAAGTCCGGGGATTTCAGAATTTGATTTACCAACCGGCTCCCCATTTGAGCAGAGCAATCTGACTCCAAGTCCTGGTCCTGGAAATGGGTGACGCCAAACAAGCTCACGAGGGATCCCCAGCTCTTCACCGAGTTCGCGGACTTCGTCTTTATATAGTTCAGCTAGTGGCTCTAGGATGAGGCCTTCGGCCATTAAGTCCAAGATACCCTGCACCCGATTGTGATGAGTTTTGATTGTATCTGCATTATCAGTGCCGCCAGATTCAATTGTATCTGGGTATATTGTACCTTGAGCAAGGATCCATTCTTTAGGATCAAAACCTAAGTTTTCACTTTCGATTTCTTTGGATCTAAGGAAGGTCTCACCTATGGTATGTCGTTTGTCTTCTGGTTCTATTTTACCTTTGAGGGCATCTAAAAACAAATCAGAGTCATCAACGACTTTTAAGTTTTCCATATCAGCTTTGTGGAGAAACTTAACCACTTCAGCTGACTCATTCATGCGCATCATTCCAGTATCAATGTGAAGTCCAAAGACTCGATCTTTACCGAAAATTTTATTGAGCATGACAAAAGCGACTGTAGAATCAACACCACCAGAGACTAGGAGGAATATTTTTTTATGCGTTGGAGTTTGAGCGATGATGCGTGCTTCAATATCTTTGAAATAAGACTTCATAGACCAATCTTTGGCACAGCCACAAATGTCTAGAAAGTTTTCCATCAACTTGGAACCGAATTTGGAATGAGTGACTTCGGGGTGGAATTGAATCCCATAGAAGTTCTTGTCCATGTTGGCTACAGCTGCTGTATCACAATCCTCAGTAATAGCAATAGATTGAAATCCAGGTGCAACAATGGCAACTTTGTCTCCATGACTCATCCACATCGGGCTGAGAGTAGGGAGGTCTTTGAGTAGTGGGTTCGTCGAAGCAGTTACTTCCAAATCCGCCACACCAAATTCATGAACATCAGAACCTTGAACTTTTCCGCCCAAAGATTGATTCATAATTTGATGTCCATAACAAATACCAAGAATAGGGATACCCAGCTCAAAAATACCAGCATCAATCGTAGGTGCACCGTCTTTATATACACTTGAAGGACCACCAGAAAGTATAATTCCGGTGTAACCTTTGAGTGCAGAAGCTTCTACATTGGAGTGTTGGATTTCGGTATAGACACCAAGGCGTCTCACTCTGTTGGCAATGAGGTGTGCATATTGTCCACCGAAATCTAATACTGCTACTTTATCCATCTTAATTCCTTAGGCATATATGCTATTTATTTTTAGAATTTTTGTCGCGGGCTAGTTCTTCAGTCAAGTTAACGAGAGATCTGACGCCCCACCCTGTTGCACCCCAGTTGTAATATTTCCAAGGTTTGGTTGTAAATGCAGTACCTGCAATATCCAAATGAGCCCATGGAGTATTCTCTGGAACAAACTCTTGTAAAAAGAGTCCAGCTGTAATGGAGCCAGCGTCGCCACCGATGTTTTTCATGTCAGCCACTTTGTCATCTAAACTTGCACGATATTCCATATCAAGCGGTAGTCGCCAAAATTTCTCACCTGATTTGGCACCGGCTTGGGTAATCTTATCAGCAAGCTCTTCGTTATTTGAAAAGAGTCCTGTGATGCTCATACCAATAGCACGAATAATTGCGCCAGTCAAAGTAGCTAAGTCAATAATATGAGTTGCTTTTTGAAGACCAGCTTCAGCTAGTCCATCAGTCAAAATCAATCGACCTTCAGCATCCGTATTTTCAACTTGAATTGTTTTGCCGTTTTTGGCTGTGAAAATATCACCAGGAAGAACTGCATCTACACCTGGGCGATTTTCAGTTAAACACACAACTGCTACAACTGGAATAGGAAGATCAAGATCAGCGATGGCTTGCATGGCACCGATGACAGTTCCTGCTCCACCCATGTCCATGCGCATTTCCCACATGGTTCCTGGTGGTTTGAGCGAGATACCGCCTGTATCAAAAGTGACACCTTTACCAACAAGGCCTAATTTAGTGCCCTTAGCTGCTGGTGATACTTTTTTAGGCTTATAATTAATTGTGACCATCACTGGTGGGTTAATCCCACCCCGGCCTACAGTCAGAAGTCCGTTAAAACCTTCTTTTTCAAGTTGAGCTTTGTTGCGGACTTTCAGTGTGATTCTTGAATCATCTTTAAAAGTTTGTTGAATTCTCTTGACAAAAATTTGAGGAGTCAAGCTTCCGCCTGGCTCGTTCACAAGATCACGTGTGGTTTCAACGCCAGCGATGATTTTACTTGTGGATTTAAAAACAGCAGTGAGTTCTTTTTTGGCAGTCTCAGAGATTGCGACCTTCCATTGAATGGGTAAGGCTTTGCTTTTTGCAGATTTGTGAGTATCGAAGCTGTACTGAGCAAAAAGTAAGCCCTCAACTACTGCAGTGAAATTTGATGAGCTGATGTCAGACACAAGGATCACAGTTTTGATTAAACCTTGTTTCTTGAGTTCAAGACCGAGGTTATATGCTGCCATGCGGATTTCTTCGGATTCATCAAGTCCCGGAATGGCTTTAATCTGAGCGACTGCGCTAGGAGAGTCTTCTCCCAAAAAGGTAGCAGTGCTTGAGCCTTTAGCTTCTAATTTGACAAGTTGATCTAACCCCTTTTGAGTCAGGCTGGATAATTCTTTACTTTTGACTCCAAATTGAGGTTTTCCTTCTTTAATGAAGAATGCTACACTTGTTTTTTTAGTGATAGATGCGGTTGTTGTTAATCCTAATGCCATATGATCCTCGAGTGTAGTTTAGATACATATAAATATAGTAAAGCCTGAAAGCAAAATCTTCTTTACAGAGAATAATGGAAATAGCTTGTCCAACTTATTATCTTTTAAATATCTTAGCCAAGTGGAGCTTGCATGTTGTTGAAAAAAAAATCCCTTATTCTTGTGTCATTTTTGACTTTATTTAGTTTAAATGCGTGTAAAAGCGAAGTTGATTTGAACCCTAATTTCACCTATAATGGGCTTCGAGAGGTAACTCGCACGAGTATTTATTCAAATGTCATCAATGGTAAAGAGTTCATTGGAAGTCAGTTTAAGATATACACAGAAGAAGACATTGTCGGTCAAGGTTCAGGTATGAAGCTAAAAAGACGCTTTATTAACAAAAACAATTCTGGCTACTTGAGTAAGACTCTTTCTTGGGAGCTTGCTTATATGACTCCCATTGAATACGAAATTAAAGATCATAAGATCTATGCCGTAGAAGGTTTTAATGATTTTACCAAAACGGTCGTTCCTAATTTACATCTTCCGAGCAAATATGAAAAAGAACTTTCCAATCCAGTTTTTCCGGCTCAATTTGCTCAAGATTTAAAGCTTGAGTGGGATTTAACTCATGTTCTCAAAGGTAAAATACCCTTATTAGCAAATGTGACACACCTTGTTCAACAGAAAAAATTTGGGCTTGTGAATATTGATTCGGTGATTTCACTTCGAGTCGAGCCGATGGGCGATATCGATTGCTTGCGTTATAATGTTCACTATACGAAGACTCTAAAAAGAAACGCCCTGATCTACGAACAAATGCGGGCGCTCATGAAGCCTAAAGGTGAAGAATACGATGTATTTAAATTTAAAGAGGGCATTGGTATTGGTCGTTTAACTGTTTGGATTGACATCAGTAGCTCTAGAATTTGTAAAATGTCTCTCAATGAGCGACAGACTAATGTCATTGTTCATATTGAAACGGGTGAAACTCAAGAGGTTTTGTCGCATCGATTTAATGAATCTATATATGCATATCCTGAGGTCAAGAAGTAAATGGCAAGAATAAGTCAATCTAAAATTTTGGCCTTTGCGACCCTTGGAGTAATAACTGCCATGGGTAATGCTTGTTCGCCGAATTATAATCGTTCACTAGTTGAACATTCAGTGAGTATTTATATTGATTCTCTAGATGCGTACCATACTTATCAAGACGAATACTTTGATTTACTTGAGTCTTTGGAAATTGCTTCAGATGATGTTTTTCTTGGCGAATCACGTCGTGATTTGAAAAAAGAATTAGAGATTCGACGCCTAGAATTACATAATATGCAAATTCTAATTGATGAGGAAATTCAGCAATGGGAGAAGCAAGTCTTTGAAAATAGACAAGAGCTAAAGGTCATTGAAAAAGCGACTGATGAAGCAAATAAACGAATTATTAAACAGCGTTTAAAAAAAGCAGTGACATTTAATTAACCAAGCTTTCTTAAAATCCAATTTTCAAAGTCTGTCACAGGCATGGGACGAGCATAGTAATATCCTTGGAATAATTTACATCCATATTGTTTGAGTCTCATCACTTGAGCTTCTGTTACAGTACCTTCAGCAATAACATTTAGCCTCATGTGACGGCCCATTGAGATGATTGTTTCTACAAGTCCATCGGTTTCTTCATGTTCTAACGGGTCTACAAATGTCTTATCAATTTTGATATAGTTGATGGGTAAGTCTTTGAGGTAAGCCAACGATGAATAGCCCGTGCCGAAATCATCCAACGCAATTTCAAAACCTAGTTTTTGTAAGTGTTTTAATTTCTTAATAGTACTAGCCTGGTCGTCAACTACAGCAGTTTCTGTAACTTCTAATACAATGTGTGAAGGTGGAACTTTATAATCATCTATGAGTTTGGTTATTTTGGCGATGAAGTTATCCTTATCAAATTGTTTTGCAGAAATATTGATAGACATATGTGGTGGGTAGGGTATATTGTTGTTACGCCATCGGGCTATGTGTTTAATTGCCTCTTCTAGTACCCATTCGCCTAATTCTTCCATTAATTCTGACTCTTCAGCTAGAGGAATAAACTCCGTAGGTGATATGAAACCTCTTTCTTTATGATTCCACCTGATGAGGAATTCACCTCCAAATGGAAGTTCATTTTCATCAATTTGAGGTTGGATGTATAGCTCAAAGTGGTCTTGATGAATCGCTTGCCTTAATTCTTCCTCGAGGTCTTTTTTTTGATTGAGCGACTTTTGAAATGTTGGGTCAAATTTGAAAATTTTTGATTGATGCTGAGAGTCTATTTCTTTGGCTTGTTTCAGAGCAGTCTCTGCAAATTGCAGAATATCTTCTTCTGCTTGAACTTGAGAAGGATACTCTATATATCCTATGGAGCAATTAATTTGAATATGATGGTCACCCATAATAATTGGTGTAACAACTAAGTCATGGAGCCTTTGAGCAGTATTGCGAGAATCAATTTCTTTGTCATATTTCTCATGAATAAATAAGAATTCATCACCAGTTAGGCGATAAGGTGTCATGCCTTCAATCTCTTGATTAAGAAAACGATGTCCTAATATCATTAGGATATGGTCGGCCATCTCATTGCCAAGGAAACTATTTATATCCTTAAATTTATCTAAGTCCAAATAAAATAAGGTGCAATTATGTTGAAATTTAATCGCGGACTCTAAGGTCTCAGATAGGCTTAGATAAAATTTTGGTCGGTTATAAAGCCCAGTTAAGTAATCAGTGTACGCTAATAACTCAAGCTGTTTTTGATTGTTTATTTGTTGAATTTGATTACTCAAATGGTTAACGAAAATATCTAAGGTTTTGCAATTGAATGACAAGTCGCCCATTATTTCTTGATCCATGATCACCAGGTTGCCAATAATCTCAAGCTTCTCATTGTAAATGGGGCGACCAATAAAACTTTGGGCATTGTATTTTTTTAAGAACTCAGATTGGGGGTACTTTTCCTGAATGTTCTTACCAAAGGAGCAAGGGATGTTATTCCTGATGTCTTCAAAGGGCGTATCTTTGATTTTATATGTGAAGGGATTTAATTTGTCACCATATCTTTGAAAAGCAATAATTGTAGCGGAATTCTCGCGGTTATATAACGAAATAAATACCATTTCAATTTGAAAAGTTTTTTGAATATTCTTTACCAACTCATCATAATAGTTTCCATGATATTGATGGTTGATGGTCTTAGTGATATGGAATAGGGTTTCTTCATGACGCACTCGGATTTTATTTGTCTTCTCTAAATTTATACGAAACTTATGAGTATCAACGAAAATTTTCAAACATGCTGCGATGACGTAAGCTCCAAAAATAAGTCCGCCAGTATAGAAAAAATTTAAATACCCACTAGTAATCATTATGGTCATGAGGGAGCAAATAAGAAAGCCAATGGAAGTTAAAGTAAAAGTATATCCCCAAAATGGATTACCCATGGCAATCATCTTATATCCTCGTATGATTGACCAAGTAATAATTAATATTGGTCCAATAAGCGTGAAAATATAGGCAGGATGAGCTGAACCTTGTACAACATGAATTATTTCGCCCCATGGGAGTTCAACAGTTTTATTGCCAGTCACTTCTATGAGTTTGGCCGCTGTTGGTGAAGTTATCTTGATGACAAGTATTATGAGGCTTGGTATTAGAAATACTCGAAAGATCAAGTCAGCTTTTTTATGATTAGAGCTTATCAAGATAAACCATAAGTACAATGGGAAAAATAATGTAATACAAATGGATTGTAATTTCATCCATAATATTGATTCAGTAATATCAATCGATGTGAGGTAAAAGAAAGTAAAAAAATTATATGCACTAGCAATAAGCGAAGAAGAGCCAATAATAAGAAAATAGCGTTTTTGAGTAACTGAAACTAACCCATATCCAAGAAAGACAAACCCCGCAAAAATCATAATGCCTGTGGATGTTAAGAATATAGTTGCAAGAATAGGTGCTGGTTCGTACAAAATTGTTATTACCAAATCAGAGTTTTAGTGAATTATATCATTCTTTTGAATTCAAATACAACTTATTTGTTTTGTATTTAAAAGCAAAGTATCAGTGAACTGCTATAGTTAGGATATAAATAGTATTGTTTGATATTAAAAACTACCCACTCATCTGAGAGGGTAGCTTATGATGTTTTAAAATTTGGTTGTTTAAGCCTGAAGACTGTCTAAAACCGAATTAAGAGTCTGACTTGGACGAAGGGCAACGGATGTTTTTTCAATCGATGGCAAATAGTAGCCATCAATATCACAAACATTACCTTGAACCGCGTTAAGCTCTTCAATGATTTTAGCTTCATTTGAAGTGAGTTGCTCAGCAATCGGAGCAAATGTCGCTTGAAGCTCAGCATCTTTTTCTTGAGCGGCAAGTTGTTGGGCCCAATACATCGAAAGGTAGAAGTGAGATCCACGGTTATCAATCTGACCAATTTTACGGGCAGGGGATTTATCGTTATCTAAGAAAAGTCCAGTTGCCGCATCTAAAGTTTCAGCTAGGATCTGAGCTTTAGGATTGTTGTTCACTTTTGCGAGATGCTCGAGTGAAACAGCAAGTGCTAAGAATTCGCCAAGTGAATCCCAACGGAGGTAATTTTCTTCTGTGAATTGTTGAACATGTTTCGGAGCTGAACCACCAGCGCCCGTTTCAAATAATCCGCCACCGTTCATCAGTGGTACAATTGAAAGCATTTTAGCTGAGGTTCCCAGTTCAAGGATAGGAAAGAGGTCAGTTAAGTAATCACGAAGAACATTGCCTGACACAGAGATGGTGTCTTTACCTAAGATGATACGATCAAGAGTGAAGTTGGTTGCAGCAATAGGGTTTAGAATTTGGATGTCTAGTCCAGTTGTATCATGATCTTTTAAATAAGTTTCAACTTTTTTGGCAAGCTCACGGTCATGCGAGCGCGCTTCATCTAACCAAAATACAGCTGGGGTTGCTGAATCCTTAGCGCGAGTCACGGCAAGTTTGACCCAATCTTGGATTGGAGCATCTTTGACTTGACACATGCGGAAGATGTCATTTGTTTGAACTTCTTGAGAAAGAAGAACTATACCATTTGCATCTACTGCGCGGATGACACCATTTGAGACAGCTTGGAAAGTTTTGTCATGAGATCCATATTCTTCAGCTTTTTGAGCCATTAAGCCAACATTTGGAACTGAGCCCATTGTTGATGGATCGAAAGCACCATTCTTTTTACAGAAGTCAATAGTTGCTTGGAAAACACCAGCATAACAGCGGTCAGGTATGACGGCTTTGGTATCTTGGCCATTTCCTTCAGAGTTCCACATTTGACCACTTGTGCGAATCATCGCAGGCATTGATGCATCAATAATGACATCAGAAGGGATATGTAAGTTAGTGATACCTTTGTCAGAGTTGACCATAGCAAGGTCAGGACGATCGGCATAAAGTGTTGTAATATCGGCAATTACAGAAGACTCTTGTGGATGTCCAGCAACTTTGGCATAAACATCACCTAGTCCGTTGGTTGTATCAACACCAAGCTCTGTGAAAAGATCCGAGTATTTTTCGAATACTGGAGCATAGAAAACTTCCACACAAGCACCAAAGATAATTGGGTCTGAAACCTTCATCATCGTCGCTTTCATGTGAAGAGAGAATAGAACACCTTGAGCTTTAGCATCCTTAATTTGTTCGGCTAAGAACGTTTTAAGAGAGCTAATGCTCAAGCTAGATGAATCAAGTATTTCACCAGCAAGAAGTGGAGCAAAACCCTTTAATTCTGATATATCGCCATTGGCTGCAACAAATTCAATCTTGAACTGACTATCGTTTGCAATTGTCATGGAAGTTTCTGATCCGTAAAAATCATTTGCACTCATAGATGAAACATGTGACTTAGACTCAGCGGTCCATTTACCCATACGGTGCGGATTTTTTTTCGCATAGTTCTTTACCGCCTTAGGCGCACGACGGTCAGAATTGCCTTCACGAAGTACAGGGTTGACTGCTGAACCTTTTACTTTGTCGTAGCGAGATTTGATCTCTTTTTCTTGTTCGTTGGCAGGCTCTTCGGGGAAGTCAGGAAGCGCAAAGCCCTTGGCTTGAAGCTCTTTAATTGCAGCAATTAATTGAGGAATTGAAGCAGAAACATTAGGAAGTTTAATAATGTTAGCTTCAGGGGTCTTAGCGAGTTCGCCTAACTCTGAAAGTGCATCTGGAACTATTTGACCTTCTTTAAGGAAGTCAGGGAAAAGTGAAAGAATACGGGCGGCTAAGGAAATATCACGAGTCTCTACTTGGATGTCTGAGGTAGAAGTAAAAGCTTCTATGATCGGAAGGAAAGAATGTGTTGCCAAAGCGGGCGCTTCGTCAGTTTGCGTATAAATAATTTTTGATTTGCTCATAAGGTTCTTCACATTTTAAAGTCGTACAATTGGGCCTAAATATACAAAAAAAGGTTGATTTATGAAGTATTAGATGATTTCTTGAGAGCCTAAAAATTTTGGTTCTGTCTGAAATATTATGTCCCAAAACATCAATATTCGGGCTAAATGCTCACGAATTTCCATTTTCATTTTGGATAAGCCGGGTGGGGTTTTGGCGTTATATGCGTTAGCTTGGATCCCATATTGATGGGCTATGTATACCGCTCGTTCATTATGAAACTGTTGACTGATGATAGTAAAACTTTTTTGACCAAATATAAGGTGGGCTCGAATCACTGAATCTAGTGTCCTAAACCCTGCGTAATCTAAGGTGATCTTTCCACGAGGGATTCCGGCTTTAAGTAGATCTTTAAGGATGGTGTTGGGTTCATTGTAGCTTCGGTGTGCATTGTCGCCACTGATTAAAATATGGCTTATTTTTTTTTCACGGTAGAGTAGAATAGTAGCAGCAATTCGATTCTTGTAAAAAAGGTTTAGAGTATTGTTGGGTCTAAACTTACTTGTTCCTAATAAAAGACCGACTTTTTGAAAAGGGATTGACTTGACATCACTGTATATATGGTTTTGAGCCATGATTGAAGTATATCGATAGGGCACTAAAATACAGAGAATACCAACGAAAATAAGAATCGCTAGAGCCAAAACACGAATTTTAGAACTCAATAATTTCATATTAATTTTTATATCAAATCCCATACATATTGCGAGTATTCTCACGACAAATATCAAACACTTCTTTGACTGGAAGTGATTTGACCTCAGCAATTTTGGCGGCTATGAAGGGAATGTGGCCGGGATGGGCTGGTTTACCTCGAAATGGAATTGGTGCCATATAGGGAGCATCGGTCTCTAAAAGGATTAGCTCTATAGGGATGTTTTGAAGTGCCTCTCGAATGGCATCGGCATTTCTAAATGTGATGACACCTGTAAAACCGAAATAGATGGTACCTGGGAGCTTGAGTAATTGCTGTGCAAAATCATTGGTGCCAGTAAAGCAATGAATGTGAACTCGAGTTTCTTCATTTAAATGTTTGGTAAGGATTTCAATTGTATCTTCATTGGCCTCTCGAGTGTGGATGATGATAGGCTTTTCCATTTCAACAGCTTGTATTAATTGTCTTTCAAATACAATTTTTTGAATTTCTCTAGGAGAAAAATCATAATGGTAATCCAATCCGATTTCCCCCCATGCAAGGACCTTAGGGTTCGCCATCAGTGAAATAATTTCTTGATGGAGGGTGTCGTCATAATCTTTAGCATCATGTGGGTGTATGCCAACGCCTGCGTAAACTTCAGGCTGTTGAATGATTTCACAAGCAAAATTAATGGATTCTTTCGAACAGGCAATGTGTATTGCTTTCTCAAACTCGGGAGGGAATTCTTGCTTTAGAGTTGTATAATCGAGAATATTGGCCTTAGTCAAAATACTGTCTAGGTGGCAATGTGTGTCGACATAAGTATGAGTAGCGGTTTGAGCATGATTATCAGTTGGAGAATTAATATTTTGAGTCATGTATAACGTACCTTTTTAATCAAAAATTGTTTGGGGCCACGAGGTGATTGTATTTCAATAATATTATCTTTAGATTTGCCTTTGAGTTGCGCGCCCATGGGAGATTCCATGGAAATTCTTCCGTCAAGTGGAGCAACTTCATGGCTTCCTACAAGTTGATATGACAGCATTTTAGAAGTTTTGAGGTCGATGAGTTCAACTCGAGCTCCAAATCGAATAGTTCCATCTTGAATAACATTTTTAACGACAATACTATGGTCTAAGATACGATCTAATTTCCTGAGTCTCTGGTCAATATGGCGAAGACGCATTTTTCCGTAAGTATAGGCTGCATTTTCAGAACGATCACCTTCTGCTGCGGCAACTCGAACTTGTTCTTGCATTTCGGGACGATCAACAAATTTTAATTGATGCCATTCGGCCTTATATTTTTCAAATCCATCGGGTGTCAGATGCTGTTTTTTCATGGATAGAAATATACTAACATTCAAAATTTGAGGTAGATAAGTTCCGATTGTCTCTTGAATAATATTGATCTTTTATGCTATAATAGTATTTGTTGAGCCGGAGTAAATACATTGTCTGTAAAAGTTAAAATCGGAGTCATTCTACTCGTCTTATTATCCTTGTTCTCGCTCATCAATTTTGGGGTACAAATTGGTTTAATCCACCCTCAGTTAGTAAAAATTGAACAAGAACAAGCTAATGCAAATATCCTAAGAGTAAAGCGCGCTTTTGAACGAGAGTTAAACGATCTTGAAAAATTTTCTAAGGATTGGGGGAGTAAGGGTGGGGCTTATTTTTTCATCAAAGACACCAATGCTACTTTTGTAGAATCAAATATAGGAATTACTACTTATAAAAATAATGATCTTACCCATATAGCCCTTTTGAATTATGAAGGAGGGGTTCTTTTTTCAAAAAGTGTTGATTTAGAAAGTTCCAAAGAATATCAATTAAATTCTTTGAATGAAAAAATTAATCAGTTGGTAAATAAAATCAGTAATATGCCCATGAAAAAAACTATTAAGGGGTATTTTCTTACCGAACGAACCCCTATTTTTGTCGTTGTGACTCCTGTCTTTAAAACTGATGATAGAGGTCACTCTAGCGGAGTTATTGTAATGGCTAGACCAATTAATGACAATCTTCTACTAAAAATTAGTGCTGAAACAGGTGTTCTTTTTGAAATCAGTATTAACAAGACAAATAAAAGTGATGGAATAATTTTTGTTGAAAAAACATTAGAGAAGTATCATTTACGTCAAGAACTTGAAGGTCTTTTTGGTGTTAATAGTATTCAAATTAATATGATGCATTTAAGAAGAATTGCTCAAGAAGGAATGGCTAGTCTAGAAACAATTGTTTGGGTGAATATAACGAGTTTTTTGGTCTTATTTTTAATGGTTCAATTTTTGATTTCACGAATGATTATCAAGCCAGTGAGTGCGATGATACAGACAGCAAAGAAAATGAGAAGTAACCTAAATATAGAGTTAGATGAAGATTCAAAAAATGATGAGGTATCTGAAATGGTATCTGAATTAAATTTTATGATTGAGCATATACAAGTGCAAAACCATGGCCTCATCAAATCAAACGAAAAATTAAATGAATTAGCTCGAATTGACCCATTAACAGGACTATTTAATAGAAGAGCCCTTGATGAAATTCTAGATAAAGAATGGAAACGTTTATTTCGAGAGAAGAAGCCTCTATCAGTTATTTTATGTGATATTGATTTTTTTAAGAAATTGAATGACAAATACGGACATCAAAAAGGTGATGAAGCTTTAATTGCCGTTGCTAATACGATTAATAAAACCATCCTTCGATCTGCTGATGTGGCAACTCGTTACGGTGGAGAAGAATTTTGTGTCGTTCTCCCCAATACTAATCATAAAGGCGCTAAGGCTGTTGCAGAAACAATTCGTAAAGAGGTGGAAAAACTTTCTTTTCAGGATAAGAGTCACCCAGCGTTAATACACCTCACTATTAGTTTAGGTCTAGCCTGTACAATACCTCGTCAAGGTGTAGTTAGTTTTGACCTAGTGAAAGCTGCTGACGATGCCCTTTATAAGGCCAAACAAGGTGGAAGAAACAAAGTTGTGTCCTCTCCAAAGCTTAAATAATTTAAACCTAAGACCCAATGATATTTCCATAAATTAGTTTAATTCTAAATTCTGATAAAGAAACGATGTATGAATAAATATAGCGCCCGAAGTAAATACTTCAGGGCGCTATATTTTTATTGACTTTAAGCTCGCTGATTCTTAATTATTCAGGTGTGTTACCTATTGATGGTGTTGTACTAATTCCATCTTCAAGCCAAGTAATATCTCCATCTAGCACAGATTGTGCAAGTTTCACAGCTTTAGTGTCATCATTATCTGAAATTTCATCGAAGAGCCTTTCAATCTTGCGTTTAGACTCCAATGAGAAAACATCAGCTAAATATTTGGGGGTTTCATCCCCTTCAGTTAATGACATTTTATGTGCCGCATAGGAGCATGTTGTTGAAATGGCAAAGAGCTCAGTGCCAATTTCCATGAGACGTCCGAGTAACATTTGTTTGTGTTCAAGTCGATCTTGATAGATACCCATATAATGGAAAATAGTTCTGGCTAGGCGATGGGAAGTAGTTTCAACATAAGAAAAATGTTTGGATAATCCACCAAGATCATCATATGTATTCCAAAGGCTTGAATTTACCCATTGGGTAGGATACCACATACTATAGAAGCCTGCTAGTTTAACACCAGAACGAATTTTTTGTCCAACTGGAACATGTTTCTTAAGAAGGTCAGCTGCTACAGTTAAATGTGGATCCATCGCTTCGCGAGCTAAGAAGAGTTTCATGATGTCAGTTGTACCTTCAATAATTCTATTGATTCGACACTCTCTCATCATGCGTTCGATAGGGAATGGCGTTTCGCCTCTTTCTTTAAGAGAGGTTGCTCTTTCGTAGCCTCGTCCGCCCCGAAATTGCATCGTTTCATCTACTACATCCCAAGCAAGTTCACTACAGAACATTTTGGCCATAGCAGCTTCAATACGAATATCTTTATCTTTATGATCAGCCCAATGAGATGTAAGAAATGTAACGGCTTCCATCGCAAATGTACTTGAAGCAATAAAAGCAATTTTTTTAGCTCCTGCTTCGTGTTTGCCAATGGGTGCGCCCCATTGAACACGTTCGCTACCCCAACGTCTTGCAGAATTAAGACAAGCCTTGGCCATACCTGTACATGCAGCTGGCAAGGTCAAGCGCCCAGTGTTGAGTGTAGCAAGTGCTAACTTAAGCCCTTTGCCTGGTCCTAGGATGACATTGCCCACAGGGACTTTAACATTGGTAAAGCGAATCAAGCCGTTGTTAATTCCACGAATCCCCATGAAATCACAACGATGTATGACTTCAAAACCAGGCATTCCTTTTTCAACAATAAGAGCTGTAATTTGTTTTATTTCTTTATCACCACGCATGATAGGCGCTGTTTTGGCCATCACAACTAGTATGTCAGCTATGGGGCCATTGGTACACCATAATTTATCACCGTTGATAATATAGTGTTGGCCGTCTTCAGTAAGTACGGCTTCTGTAGCCATCTGTGCTGGGTCAGATCCAACGTTGGGTTCTGTTAAAGCAAATGCAGAAATTTTACCTTCCCTAAATCTTGGAAGCCAAGCTTCTTTTTGTTCTTTTGTACCGAACATTTTTAAGGGTTGAGGTACCCCAATTGATTGGTGAGCACTAATAAGTACTGCAGTTGATCCGCAATAAGAAGAAATTGCCATCATCACTCGGTTATAATTCACCTGAGTGAAACCGAGTCCAGCGTATTCTTTTGGAACTTTCATAGCAAAGACACCCATGTCTGCCATCCCATCAACAACAAGGCTTGGAATAGTTCGGGTCTCATCAACTTCTTCAGGATCCAAATTGGCCTCTAAAAAATCCATGATTTTTTTGACATAGTCATCACCGATTTTTTTGTCTTCTTCACTTTGCTCAGGAAAAGGGAAAATCATATCAGGTTTGAAAACACCCATAAATATTTCACCGCCAAAAGAAGGATGTTCCCATTTTGTTTGGCGGGCGCCTTCAGCTACCTCCATAGCACTTGCTTTACCAGCATTCATTTTGGAAGTGTCAATAATCATTTCATCTTGTGCTGCATTGTTTTCTTCACCCATTTTGAACTCCTGGATAGAATGTGGTACTTGCTTTTTGGTGGTCAATTAATATTTTAGCTGGGTGAAACCTTTCCCCAAACTTGTCTTCTAATTTTTGTAAGCTTTCGACGATATCTGATATGCCTCTTTGATCGGCGTATTTTAAAAGACCACCTCTAAATGGAGGGAACCCTGAACCCATAATCATCGCCATATCTAGGTATTCTGGACAAGAAACAACCTTCTCTTCTATACACTTAGCAGCTTCATTGACCATTGATAATATACAACGATCAATAATGGTAGGGTCGGAAAATAGTGTTGTTGAAATATTATTATCACTTTGGACTTTTGAAATCATCTCTTTTAAGTCAGGGTTAGGAATCTTTTCTTTACCTTGATGTTGGTAAAAGCCAAGTCCTGCTTTTTTACCTAATAATTTTTGGTCCACAGCAACATATTCTAAAATTTCTGCCGTCTTCATTCTTTCGCCATAACCGTCTTCTAAAATTTTGGCCACATGATATCCCACGTCAATCCCCACTTCATCAGCGAGCGTAAAGGGGCCCATAGGCATGCCAAAACTAAGTATGAGCTCATCTACACGCTCCATGTTTGCACCTTCTTGTAAGATGAGTGCAGCTTCATTCATATAAGGGATGAGAATTCTGTTCACTAAAAAACCAGGGCAATTTTGAACGACAACAGGAGTTTTCCCCATTTTTTTTACAAGTGAAACAAGACTTGTTATCGTTTCGTCAGATGTTTTTTCACCAGGAATGATTTCCACTAATGGCATTCTATTGACTGGGTTAAAAAAGTGAAGGCCAGCGAATTTTTCTGGTCGTTTTAATGATGTCGCCATTTCTGTAATGGAGAGCGAAGATGTGTTGGAAGTGAGAATGGTGTTTTCACTTAAGTTTTCTTCGACTTCAGCTAAGACAGATTTTTTTACATTGATGTTTTCTACAACTGCTTCAACCACGATATCAACATTTTTAAAACCCGAATAGTCTAGAGTTGAGGAAATGTGATTCATCTTCAAAGCTACCTGGCGTTCATCATATTTTCGAATTTTGATGAGTTGGCTATAGACTTGACTGGCCGATTCATATCCTTTTTGGACCGCATCCCAATTCAAGTCTTTCATGCGAATAGGAATATCTTTATTTGAAAATGCCCAGGCAATTCCTCCGCCCATGACACCCGCGCCAATCACCGCAGATTTCTTGAATTGAATCGCCTCGGCTTTGGTAAGAATCCCTGTTTCTTTTTTGAGAGCTTCACTAGTAAAGAATACCTGGATTAAATTTTTACAAGTGTCAGTCACTGCAAGCTCAGCAAATGCTTTACTCTCGACAGCAAGCCCTGCTTCTAAATCCATGTCTAAAGTTTCTTCAAGCACATCTAAAGCAACAAGTGGCGCTTTATAAAAGCCTTTGGTTTTTTTAATGAGCCCCTCTTTGGCTTTATGAAACAAAACGCTTTGTCCAATCACATTATCTTCAAGTAATTTAGCGCTTAAGCCTTTTTCTCTTTTGGCAATCATTGTGGTTTTGAAATTTGGATTTTGTGAGAGCTGTTTACAGAAATTTTCTAATTGTTCTTCTAGGAACTCTTCAGAAAAATATTGATCAACAAGGTGCTGTTTCCAAGCTTTTTTGGCATTGATTGCTTTACCAGCCAGGATCATCCCGAGTGCATTTTGCATCCCAATGAGCTTGGGTAATCGTTGTGTTCCGCCCCAACCAGGCAAGATGCCTAGGTTAACTTCAGGAAGTCCTATGGTGACTTTGGATGAATCACTTGCTACTCGAAAGTCACAAGCCAAAGCATATTCACACCCACCACCAAGACATGCACCATTGATGACAGCTAGTGTTGTACATTTTAGCTGAGCTAGTTTGTTAAAAACATTTTGTCCGGCTTTGGCTGCAAGCTCTGCTTCCCCTGGATTAGTGATCCCAAGAATACCATTAATGTCAGCACCAGCTACAAAGATTCCTTTTTTGGCAGAAACAAGACACAATAGGTCAATTTCAGGCATCAATTCAATTTTATCCAAAAATGAATCTAGTTCCGCAAGAACAGCGCCAGAAAATTTATTCACTTTTTCACCTGGTAAATCAAATATGAGATGAAATACACCATGGCCTTGGTTTTCTAATTTAAAAGCTCCCAAGAAATCAATATTTTTCAAATTAAAATCTGACATTATTCAACCTCCAAAATTACAGCTCCACCTTGACCGCCACCAATACAAAGTGTAGCGAGCCCGCGATTCTTACCTTGGCGTTTTAATTCTTTGAGAAGAGTGATAATCATTCTAGTTCCAGTTGTTCCAACTGGGTGACCTAGTGCGATGGCTCCACCATTAGGGTTGAGTATCGCTGGATCAATAGTTCCCAATGCTTTATCAAGGCCCAACTCTTTTTTACAAAAATCATCTGATTCCCATGCTTTGAGGTTGGCGATAACTTGGACAGCGAATGCTTCATTAATTTCAACTAAATCCATATCTTCGGTCGTCAGTCCTGATTTTTCAAAGACCTTAGCGCTAGAAAAAACAGGTCCTAGTCCCATCCTATGTGGATCAAGTCCAGCATAAGCGTAGTCTCGCAAGAATCCCATGGGTTTGAGTCCAAGTTCTTTGGCTTTTGTCTCTGACATAAGAAGCACAGCGGCTGCACCATCTGTAAGTGGACAGGCATTACCAACCGTAACCGATCCATTGACACGGTCAAAATAGGGACGAAGTTTTCCTAGTGCCTCAATAGATTGGCCGAGTCTCACGCCATTATCTTCAGACATGACAGTTTTAAATTTAGGGAAAACAGGTAAAGGAACAATTTCCTCGGCAAACTTTCCTGATTGAATAGCAGCTTCAGCTTTGATGTGAGATTGAAGTGCATATTGATCCTGCGCATCTCGGTCAATATGAAACTCTTTGGCTAATACCTCTGCAGTATTTCCCATGAGCATTCCACAAATAGGATCTGTTAAACCTTCCATTACAGCGATACGCGGCTTTAAAAAAGAGGGTCTAAATGTTGCCAAGACACCAAGCTTTTGAGCCGGTGTTTTGGCCATAGAAAGTGACCCAAAAAAGGACGTCATTTTTTTACCAAAGATTAGCGGATATTGGGACATGGATTCGGTACCACCTGCCAAAATCACATCAGCTTCACCGGCTAAGATTTTGTTTGCAGCGGTCGTAATTGATTCCATGCCTGATGCACAGTTTCTATGGACAGTATAGGCTGGTGTTTTTTTATCAAGCCCCGCCTTTAATGCGACAACTCGTGCGATATTTGCTGCACCAGAAGGTTGTCCTACATTTCCTAAAATGAGTTCGTCAATTTGGTCTTGAGGGAATCCAGTTCTTTCAAGAAGCTCCTTAAAAATGAAAGCACCTAATTCTTGGGCTGGTACATTTTTAAGTGAAGTGCCAGCTTTGGCAAATGGTGTTCTAATTCCGTCAATAATTGCAATACGTTCTTTCATGATACCGCTCCTTATTCTTCGTAAAAATCGTGAATGATGTCGTCAAAGCGCGTATATAAAGCATTGCGCCTTAAATTCATTTTAGGTGTTAGATCCCCCTCTTGAATAGAGAGTTGATAAGGTATAAATTTGACCTTTTGAACATGTTCTGAATGGGAAAGATTTTGATTCATTGTTTTAACCATATGTTCCATTTTGTCCTGAATCTTTTGTTGACCAAAGAATGCGTCATCACTCAGCTCAGGCTGTCCGTAATATTCTTTTAATGCAACAGCATTTTCATAGTCAGGGAAGAGTAAAGCAGATACAAATCGTCTACCTTCAGCAACAACCAGAGCTTGATCAACAAGTCGATGTTTAGATAATGCTTGCTCAATAGGGATAGGTGAAACGTACTTTCCTCCAGATGTTTTGAAGAGCTCTTTGATCCTACCTGTAATTGTTAGGTAACCCTCATCATCAAAAGAAGCTTTGTCACCAGTGCTTAACCATCCATCTTTGTCTAGGACATCATCAGTGTCATCTTTCTTATTATGATATCCAATCATAATATTATCCCCTCGAGCGAGTAGCTCACCTCTTTCAGTAATTTTTAATTCAACACCCGGATAAGTGATGCCTACGGTGCCAATTTTGTTGTGGCCAGGGTAGTTGGTCGCCAAGACAGGGGAGGCTTCTGTTAAGCCATAACCTTCATAAATATTTAATCCAATATTAAGGAAAAAAGTACCAATTTCTTTGTTTAGAGGAGCTCCACCACTGACACAATATTCCAATCTATTGCCCAAAGCTTCAAGCATTTTGGAGTAAACCAGTTTCTGATAAATTGGTGACATGAGAGTTTTTACACCTGGTTCATTTTTCGTCGCTGCTTGGATGGCTTGAGATAGTAGGAACTTTTTGAGACCTTTGGCATCATCAATTTTTGCGGTCATTTTGGCGAAAACTTTTTCCAAAATTCTAGGGACAACGGTGATGATTGTTGGACGTATTTCTCTTAATAAATCACCTACGCGTTTAATATCATCAGCAAAGTAAACTGAAACACCTTGACTGATATAAAAGTATATAATCATACGTTCAAATACATGCGCCAAAGGAAGGCAAGTCAAAGCCACATCCTTAGAGGGGTCAAGTGGGAATATTTCTCCTGCAGCTTTAATTTGATGGACAAGGTTTTTGTGTGAAATTTCCACACCTTTGGGGACACCAGTTGAACCTGATGTATAAATGATGGTGGCTATATCATCAGGTTGAACTGCATCACGCATTTCTCCAAACAAAAGAGGTTGCTCGTTGGAAAGTGCATCACCTTTTTCAATTAAGTCCTGGAAATAAGAAACATTATCGCCTTGGGTATGTACACTAAATGAAATGACATTTTTGATTGTAGATAGTCGAGACTTGAGATGTTCTTCAAGTATTTCATCACTTTCAATGTAAAGTGTTTTGACATTGGAATCATCTATTTGATAATCAAAATTCTCTGAAGAAATATTAGGGAACATGGGGACCGAGATGGCTTTGTTCAACATTATGGCCATATCCATCATCACCCAATAAGGTGATGGCTGAGCAATAATACCAACACCATCGCCTGGCTTAATACCCATTTTTTTGAGCCCCAAAGCAAGCTGCCTTACTTGTTCAACAAAGCGTTCTGTTGAAATCTTCTCCCAGTGTTTTAGATAAAGATAATTGAGAGATTTTGAGTTTCTATACTCGTTCACCACAAATTGCATCATTTGTGGAAGAGTCTCATAGTCATGCATGTTTTTCATAATTAATCTTCCGAAGATGGTACTTTCATAAAGTGAACTCGTTGCATGTCGCCAAAACCTGAATTGTGCCAAGGGCGTTCATCCATGGGTGTGGGGTTATAGTTAGGGTCCATCATTTTTTTAACTTGAGGAATCATATCATTGGCGGCTTCCATACCTTTGAGTATAACCTTATCCATTTTATGGAATTCTGTCCAATGAACATCCTTAATATCAGGTCGAATTACCAAATCTGAACAATTTTCGACTTCTGATAGGACATGGGTGTAAAGCATGTCATTTTGTCTGAATAAAAGGTCTACCCCTGTTTTAACTTGAAAGTCGTCTTCAATAGGAAGCCCTACATCGACACTTATTATAAGGTCAACTGGTTCATGTTCAAAAACCTGAATAGGGACAGGATAAACGGCTTGCGCATCATATAAAAGCCGGTCATTAAACTTCTGAGGTGGGAAATATCCAGGGATAGACATTGAGGCCATCACAGCTTTTCGACAATCACCTTCATTAAAAAAAACCGCTTGACCTGTTTTAAAATCAATGCTGCAGATGTACATTTTGTGAGTTAGATCCTCAATATTACAAGGATAGATAAAATCCCGGGCAATATTTTCGAGTAGACTTTCATCCTCAAGGTGCGAATGTCTCAGAAAGTTATAAAGTGTTTTACCCCGTGAAAATTGCCGGCCTAAAGTTTCAAATAAATTCGTGTTCGGTTTTTTGTCGGTTTCCACATAGTTGAGT
>CAWVXU010000013.1:0-42429 GCA_963934255.1 uncultured Fibrobacterales bacterium | reverse complement strand
TTGCTTCTCAATGTATGCACCGTTAAAGGTGATTCAGGGGCACTCAAAGAGATTAAAACGGCACTCAAAGAAGACCCTGATCGTAAGATTATTATTGGAGGTTGTGTCACAAAAAGTTTAGCAGAGATTGCTCAAAAATTAGACCACAGAATCTCGGTAACGACAACTCATGGTGTATCACAAATCACGCAAGCCGTGAATTCAACTCTTGACAACACCCCCGTTTTTGATTTAAAAAAACGGGACGCAGACCGAATAAATTTACCACGAATTCGTTCAAATCCTGCAGTCGGAATAGTACCTGTATGCTCAGGTTGTCTAGATCGTTGTTCATTTTGTTCGACTGTTGCTATTAAAGGCAAATTGAAAAGTTATTCCATAGAGGCTTTAACACTTGAAGTCGGCGAGCTGGTTGCGGATGGATGCAAGGAAATTTGGCTCACTGGACAAGACGCAGCGTGTTATGGCTTTGAATTTGAAACGAATCTAGCGCGCTTAGTAAAGGAATTAGTTCAAATCGAGGGTGATTTCATGATTCGCCTAGGCATGGGCAATCCCCGTCACCTTTTGACTTATTGGGAAGAATTGGTGGAAGCACTTCAACATCCAAAAGTTTTCAAATTCATTCACCTTCCGGTTCAATCTGGATCTAGTTCCGTTTTAGAAGGCATGAAACGTAAACATAGTGTTGAAGACTATTTATTTCTTGTTCAAAAAATGCGTGAAGCTATTCCTCAACTGACAATTTCTACCGATATCATCGTAGGTTTTCCAGGAGAAGAAGAATACGATTTTTTAAAGACCATGAAGCTTGTTGAAGATACTCGACCTAGTGTGGTCAATCGTACTAGATTTGTACCAAGAGAAGGCACTGTAGCTGCTTCGATGGTTGATATTCCAGGTAAAATTAAAAAAGATCGCAGCCGTAGGCTTACTGAACTATTCAAAACAATTGTCCTTGAGAACAATCAAAGTTGGGTAGGCTGGGAAGGTAAAATCATCATCGATGAATTTGGTAAAGGGGAAAACACCATGACCGGTAGAAATGATTTTTACAAGCCGGTAGTCATTCCAGGCAAATATGAATTTGGAACTATCCTCCATGTGAAAGTTCACACAGCTGATACCTTTTGTCTTCTAGCCGATGTCATTTAGCAGTTATCCATCCGGTCGTTTAGACTAAGAAATACTCATTTGATGTGTTTTGTTAAAACTAAAGACCACCTATACTATTTTATTCCGCCACCAATATCAATCAAATTCTGTACTTTTGAGACAACAAGGGAAACATCTTCTTTAGTCATTTTAAAGCCATCAATCGGAGCTCCAAAACTGAACCTCAAGGTTGATTTAGAAATAGAATCATCAAACCCCAGGTTTCTCACTACACGTGACGCTTTCACAGCCCCCGCAGCACATGCAGAGCCAGCACTCACCTGAATTCCAGCCATATCTAGACCCAAAAGTAGCATATCTGCCTCAAAGCCCGGAAAAGCGATTAATGAGGTATTGACCAATCGATTTTCATCTTGAGCGTGGATCATGACCCCCGGAATTGCAATCACAATTTGCAGTTCAAATTCATCTCTTAAATACGCCATTGAATTTCTCCAAACATCACCATTGATAGACCACAGCTTCACCGCTTCAGCCATACCGATTATTGAATGTAAATTCTCAGTTCCCGGTCTCATTTCACGCTCTTGATTTCCTCCAAATTGACGCTCTACAATTTCACGCCCACCTTTTACCCACAAAGCTCCCAGTCCTTTAGGCCCATTAATTTTATGAGAAGAAAGACTCAAGGCACTCAGACCGTCAATTACTTGAACTTGGGAAGATCTGGATAAAGCCTGAACTGCATCACTATGGAAGAATATTTGTTTGTCCAATGATTTTTCTTTTAAATAGGCTGCAATTTTCGGTATATCTTGAATAAGACCGGTTTCATTATGAGCCCAAATTAAAGAAATCACTTTCGTTTTTGAACTCAGCAGAGATTTAAAGTCTTCAAAATCCACAACGCCCGAGATGTTTAATTTCACAAAATGAATGACCACACCTAACTGTTCAAGCACCTCAAAACATGAATCAATTGCCGGATGTTCGATTAAGCTAGTGATCAATTCATCACCTTTTTGCCAATTATGCCCCAAAATCGCCATATTATCTGACTCAGTGCCGCCCGATGTGAAAATAATTTCTCGCGCAGGAGCTTGAATAAACTCGGCAATCGCTTCCCTAGCTTCTTCAATGGCTAGCCTAGACTTTCGGCCTAAAGTATGTGTTGATGAAGGATTGGCGCTCAAATTAACCATAGAATTTGCCATAGCTGCGACAACTTGAGGGTGAATTGGAGTCGTAGCATTGTGGTCGAGATAAAAGATTTGATTTTGCATAGATGAAATTTAAACAAATCACAACAAATTGCTACTTTTACCTCACATTTTAGCTCAGGAAAACCATTCTCATGTTAAGTATGACAGGATTTGGAAAAGCAGACGCAAGATTTCAAGGCGTCGACATCAGTGTAGAACTAAAAACGGTCAACAATCGTTATTTAGAAACCACCTTAAGACTCCCTCGAGAACTCTCTGAGTGGGAATTAGAATACAAAGAACAAATCCAGTCGACTTTAAGTCGAGGTAGTGTTTATTGTAATATCAACATTCATGGGCTTAGTTCTTCGTCAATTCCCATTGGCATTCATACCGAAACATTGAATGCTTATATTAAAGTTGCCAAGAAGCTCACCAAAGTAGACGGTGTGAGTGGTGATTTAGATGTAAACAAGCTCATCCAAATGAATGAATTGGTTCAGTTTGCCAAACAAAGTGAAGACCTTGAGCCGCTTTCAAAAAAAGTGGCACTCGTGCTCAACAAAGCATTGAAGTCGGTCATCAATATGCGGAATGATGAAGGCAAAAACCTTCGGGTTGATCTTGAAAAAAGAATCAAAACAATTAAAACATACCTGCAAAAAATTGGAGAGTTACTTCCTCAACGTCAAACTGAAGTCAATGAGAAAATTGCTAAACGAATCAAAAAACTATTGGGTGACCATGAGATTGATGAAACGAGATTGATTCAAGAAACATCTCTTTTAGCTGACAAAATGGACGTGACTGAAGAAATCGTAAGATTCCATTCACATAATCTCCTTTTCATCAACACGATGAAGCTCAAAGAGCCTGTTGGCAAAAAGCTCAATTTTCTACTTCAAGAAATGAGTCGAGAAGCCAATACTTTGGCGACTAAGAGTCATTTTTCAGAAATGCAGCATCTCTCTGTAGGGCTCAAAGAAGAAATTGAAATCATTAGAGAACAAGTACAAAATATTGAATAATAAATACTAAGCTACTCACCTATGAGTGACCCAAGCCTAGATAAGTACAAAATTAACCGCAAATTTTCAAAATTTGCATCAAAATGAGATTTTAAACGGAAGTTACCATGAAAAGAACACATAACTGCGGAAAACTAAGAAAAGAAAATGTTGAAGAAACTGTCACACTTTGTGGATGGGTTGACAGACGTCGTGACCTTGGCGGAATTATCTTTATCGACTTAAGAGATAAATATGGTAAAACTCAAGTGGTATTTAACCCTGAGCACAATCCGGATGTCCATGAGGTCGCTGATGCACTTCGAAATGAATTTGTAATTCAAATTACTGGTAAAGTTCAGGCTCGCCCAGAAGGCATGATTAATGAGAAATTACCTACAGGCACAATTGATATTATGGTTGATGAGCTTGTAATTCTTAACAAATCAGAAACTTCACCACTCAGTATTAACGACCATAATGAGGTTTCTAAAGAAGGTGATGATGTTCGTTTAAAATATCGTTTCCTTGACCTTCGTCGTCCTTGGAATCAGAAAAAAATTCTTCTTAAGTCTAAATTCTTACAAAATTCACGTGAATTCTTTGCAAAGCACGATTTCGAAGACATTGAAACTCCTATTCTTTGTAAGTCTACCCCAGAAGGTGCTCGTGACTACCTAGTTCCATCAAGGGTTAACCCTGGGCAATTTTATGCACTTCCACAATCTCCACAGACTTATAAGCAACTTTTGATGATTGCCGGCTTTGATCGTTATTATCAAATCGCTAAGTGTTTCCGTGATGAAGATTTACGCGCAGATCGTCAACCTGAATTTACTCAGATTGATGTTGAGATGTCTTTCGTTGAACAAGAAGACATCTTAAGCACTTTTGATGATTATATCTCTGAAGTACTTCCAAAAACATGGCCTGACCTTAAAGTTGAACTGCCCATTGAGCGTATGCCGTATGAAGAAGCAATGATGGACTACGGTTCGGACAAACCTGACCTTCGCTTTGGTTTAAAGATTAAAGATGTCTCCGATATTGCTGCAACTTGTGGCTTTGGTGTATTTAAAGCTGTCGCAGGCTCTGGCGGAGCTGTTCGTGGGATCGCCGCCACTGGTTGTGTAGACTTTACACGCAAGACAATTGACGAGCTGACTAAATTTGTAGGTCGCTATGGCGCCAAAGGACTTGTTTGGATGCGCGTCCTTGAAGATGGTTCAGTAGAATCACAAGTTGCTAAATTCTTCAAGCCAGAAGAAATCATTGCAATGAAAGAACGCCTTGGTGGCCAACCTGGAGATATGCTTTTCTTTATCGCGGCTGATGAACAGACCACCGCCAACTCTCTTGGGCATTTGCGCCTTGAAGTTGCCAAGCTTAAAGGGTTGATGGATTCCTCTGTGCGTAAATTTGTATGGATTACTGACTTCCCTATGTTTGAGTATTCTGAAAATGAAGGTCGTTATACTTCAATGCACCACCCATTCACAGCCCCTTTTGATGAACACATTGAAAACTTTGAGTCTGGTAATTTGAAAGAAATGAAATCCAAAGCTTATGACCTTGTACTAAATGGAGTTGAAATTGGTGGTGGATCAATTCGTATTCACAACCCAGAGATCCAACAAAAAGCATTCAAGGCTCTTGGCCTGAGTGAAGAGGAAGTCGAACAAAAATTTGGATATTTCGTTAATGCCTTTAAATATGGAGCCCCTCCACATGGTGGCTTAGCCTTTGGACTTGACCGTATTGTAGCGACAATGGAAGGTGTTGATTCAATTCGAGATTTTATACCATTCCCTAAAACGTCTACTGCAGCCTCGTTAATGGAAAACTGTCCATCTCCTGTTGATTCACAGCAACTTTTAGATGTTCATGTATCAGTAAACGTACCTAGCGAAGATTAATACTTGAGTATTCTTAATAAAGAGTATAGATTATAAACGGAAATTGCATATGCACTCGGAGAAACCATGAAATTATTAATTAAATCACTAGCTGTAGCAACAACTCTCACTCTTATCGCCTGTGGCGCTGGAGGTGGAGCTCAATCAGGAATGGGCGGTGGTGAGTCAATAGATGAAGAGACGGTGGGAGCCGCGAAAGACGACGCGCTTGCAGCAGAAAAATCTAATCATGAAAAACGCAAAGAAATCTTTGAACTCAAAGGTAAACTGGGAATTTCAATTGATGAAGAGACTGAATAACAAATTCTTTTGGTCCTTTACTGTGCAATGCTGTAAAAATTGAACTAAAATTCTTAACTATCTTATTGAGACAACTCCGTTTATTCACAGGGTTGTCTCTTTTTTTTAAATATATTATTAGAAATAGAATACCGTAATTTTACGACGCATCGGTGTTTTAAAATCATTCAACCTGATGAAAGAAGCCTGGCTGATCATGAAATTAAAACTTGCTTTTGGAACCATCATTCTCACACTAATAAGTTATTTATTATTCCCTAAAACAGACTTTGAATTAAAATCTCAAATCCCAAAATTAGGTGAAGTTGCTTCAAAATCAATTATTTCAACTCGAAATTTTGATGTTCCCAAAAAACAAGATGAGTTTAAACGCGAACAAGATCAGGCCCGTGAAAAGGTTCTATTTGTATTCGAAGAGGATAATGATAAAACTTTAGAATTAAGAATTCAATTTGAAGAGCTTATAGAAGACATTAAAATGTTTTCACAACACAAAAAGAAACTTACCAAAATATCAACTCAATCTAAAAAGGATGTTATAACATCAAAAAGTGCTTTATTATTCAATAAAATCACTCGCCAAATATCACAAGGTGCACTTTACACACTTGGAAATAATCTAGACTTCCTTCCGCTCATACAAACCCATTTTAATCAAATTATTGAAAAGGGTGTGAGTAATGAATTCATTGCACCTAATCAAAGAAATTTAGAGTTATATAAAAAGCAATTCAATCTTATTAACCCTAAGAACTTATTCTACAATCAAGACAAAGTGTATCTCATTAAGGATGATCAAGAGAAAATAATTAACACAAAGGATATACGTACAGCAGAAATTCGTGTAGAAAATCATTTTGAAATTTTGAAACCCAAGGTCGGAAAAAAAGAAGCTTTACTCAGTGCAATATATGAAACACTATACGCAAGTGTTTCCCCAAACATTTACTTTATGGCCGAAGAGACTCAGAGTCGCCAACAAAAAGAAGCAAACCAAGTCCTCCCCATCAAAGGAAAAGTGCTTAATGGAACTGAAATTGTTGGAGCTGGAGAAATCATTAGCCAGTCTATTATTGATAAAATCAAAGCATTACAAGTAGAACAAAAAAAAGACGTCAATCAACTTAACTACTTTTTCCCTAATATTGGCATAGCACTTCTCTATTTTATACTATCAGCTTTTTATTTCCTTTACCTCTACAAAAGGCATCCTCGATGGGTAAGTGACGATAGATTTTTCCTAGCTCTGACCGCAATTCCGGCATTACAGGTTGCACTTATTTCTTACAATATTGATTTAGAAAAAGAACTTTTAGAGATATTCTCTAATGACTTATTTCCAAAAACAAGTACATGGTATCTTGTTCCATTCTCATTAGCAAGTGTAATTGGAACTGTTTTGTTTAGTTTTGAAATTGGATTAATATTTGCTTTACTCTCCGGCACCTATGCAGCCATGCTTACCGGATTTGATTTTAACACTTTTATTACAGCCTCATTTACCTCACTTATAATATCATGGCAGCTCAATAATTTACGCTATCGAGGGCAATTCTTGTGGGCTGCATTTGCCGGCAGTTGCACTATGATTGTGTGTATTAGTATCACATCACTTTTGAGATCACAATTTCACTACCCTGAAACTTTAATTGAATTTGGATATGGCTCAATCAATATTCTTATAACTATTGCTTTATCAGGTCTCATTATCATACCTCTATTTGAACGAGTTTTCAAAATAACAACTAATTTAGTCTTAATGGAATTAAGTGATTTCAACCACCCAGCACTCAGGCTCATATCCATCAATGCTCCTTCCACCTTTCACCATTCTATTATGGTGGCTAATTTGGCAGAAAAAGCTGTTGAAAGAATCGGTGGTAATGCACTACTTGTGCGTGTGATGGCGCTCTATCATGATATAGGTAAAACATTACAGCCTGAGTATTTTACAGAGAATCAAAGAAATGGGAAAAATAAGCATGACGACATAAAACCAGATGAAAGTGCGACTATCATCGCTGACCATGTAAGGAAAGCAATTACACTCGCTGAAAAATACCGTCTCCCTCCTCTTATTATTTCTGGAATCCCTGAACATCACGGCACCGGACTGATTAAATATTTTTATCATAAAGCCAAAGAACAAGGTCTTGACCCTGATATAGAAGATTATCAATATGGTGGACCTAAGCCCCAAAGAAAAGAAACTGTAGCGCTGATGGCAGCAGACGCGATTGAAGCAACGACACGCTCTTTAAAAAACCCCACGGGAGATGAATTAAGGGAAGTTGTCAAAAAAGTAATACAGACAAGGCTTTATGAAGACCAATTTGATGAATCGGGAGTGACTCTCAAAGAATTAAAAGAGATGGAAATAGGTTTTTGCAAAGCTCTTGAAGGAATGTTCCACACTCGAATTGCATACCCAAATAATGTATGGTTTGAGAAACCAAAAAACTGAATTTGAGCTTTTTCAATTTATTTTAACTTTTTTTGCTTTCCCCCTTGTATTCATATTTAGGTATATTATATTTGGTTTCGTAATTGAAAAGGGGATACAATTTGAAACACACCTTCTTCACTTTACAAAACATCGTTATTATTTCTTTAGGGGTATTAACAATAGTGATTGGGTTCATTTTTCTTGGCAAAGCACCAGTTAATGGATTTCAGACACTAACCTTAGCACCAGTCCTACTAACCATAGGATATGTCGTTTTGTTACCAATAGGCATTGTGCTAGGCGGTTCGAACAAAAAAACTAAGGGCGATTAGCTCAGTTGGTTAGAGCACCTGCCTTACAAGCAGGGGGTCACTAGTTCGAATCTAGTATCGCCCATAAGGAGCGGTGGCTCAATTGGTTAGAGCACCGGCCTGTCACGCCGGGGGTTGCGAGTTCAAGTCTCGTCCGTTCCGTAAAAAAGACTTTCTCTTATGAGAAAGTCTTTTTTCTTTTTCATGTCTATTTAAATAAGTTTAAAAATACCCTAAATTATCATCAAATTCTTTTGATTATAATGAAAAGATATGGGATTAATACCTATATTCGTTCTCAATAATGAACGGAGTATAGATGTTTACTGTTGAAGAATTACGCACTGGTGACCCTTTTAGATATTTGGGTCTACATCAAATTGACACAAAGTGGAGCTACACTGTATTTGCTCCCCATGCCGATAAAGTTTTTCTTGGCCAACAAGAGATCCCTAGACTAGAAGGTACCGATATTTTTCGTACATTCCTTAAGGGTCAGCTTGCAACACCAGTTCAACTTACTTTTGAAGGTAAATCTGGGCATGAATATAGCACTTTTGACCCGTATTCATTCTTCCCTTCACTCTCTGATACTGATCTACACCTCATAGGAGAGGGCACGCAGTATAAGATATACGAAAAGCTAGGCTCAAACATACTTGAACACGAAGGTCACAAAGGCACTAGATTTGCTGTGTGGGCTCCTTCTGCTAAATCAATATCACTCATTGGATCATTCAATGAGTGGAATGGTAATAGAAACCCAATGCGCCCTATGGGTTCTAGCGGTATTTGGGAAATTTTCTTACCTAATTGCCAAATAGATACTTTATATAAATTTGAAATTATCACCCAAAATGGTGAATGTCTAACAAAGTTAGACCCCTATGCTAAGTTCTCAGAGGCTAGACCCAAACAAGGCAGCATAGTCGTTGATTCAAAGTACAACTGGGAAGACCATGCTTGGTCGGCCAAGCAAAACAACAACAATATTGATAACCAAGCCATGTCAATATATGAGGTACACATCGGTTCATGGAAAAAACCAAAAGACGGTCGTGACTTCTTAACATATAAAGAGCTAGAAGAGGAATTAATCCCTTATGTCAAAGAACATGGATTTACTCATCTACAATTACTCCCGGTTTCTGAGCACCCACTTGACGAATCATGGGGGTATCAAGTAACAGGCTACTATTCAGTTAACTCCAGACATGGCAACGTTGACGATTTCAAATCGTTTGTAGATAAATGCCACCAAGAGGATGTTGGTGTTATCTTAGATTGGGTGCCAGCACACTTCCCTAAAGATTCACAAGCGCTTGGACTATTTGATGGAACTGCACTTTATGAGCATTCTGATCCGCGCCAAGGTGAACACCCACATTGGGGGACTTACATATTTAATTATGGTCGGAAGGAAGTTTCCAATTTTCTCATCGCCAATGCACTTTATTGGCTAAAAGAATTCCACATAGATGGACTCAGAGTTGATGCTGTTGCATCTATGCTATACCTAGATTATGGTAAAGAGGAAGGACAGTGGGTCCCGAGTGAATACGGTGACAACATCAATCGTGATGCCATAGAGTTCTTCAAACACTTAAGCTCTGTAGTTCGCAAAGAAACTCCAAACGCTTTACTCATTGCTGAAGAATCAACAAGCTTCCCTCGAGTTACGAAGCTTGCAGAGCAAGACGGACTTGGATTTCATTTGAAATGGAATATGGGATGGATGAATGATTTTTTGAGCTATATGGAAAAAGAACCCATACATCGTAAATTTCATCATAATTTACTCACATTCAGCATGTACTATGCATTCAGTGAAAAATTTATACTGGTATTGTCACATGATGAAGTTGTTCATGGTAAAAACAGTTTACTTGAAAAAATGCCCGGCGACGATTGGCAAAAATTTGCAAATCTTCGCCTTCTATATGCCTTTATGTACTGTCATCCAGGTAAAAAACTTCTATTCATGGGTGCCGAAATTGCACAAAGAAAAGAATGGGCGTCAAAAGAGGAGCTAGCTTGGGAGCACCAAAATCATCGAAGTCATTCACAGGTTGGAGATATGCTCACAACCTTAAATAAGCTTTATTCAAACGAAGCTCCACTCTTTGAAATAGACAATTCATATGAAGGGTTCCAATGGGTAGACTGTGAAGATGCTGACCAATCCATCATCGCTTTCCTGCGCAGAGATAGTGCTGGTAACGAAATTTTCGTAGCCTGTAACTTCACACCAGTATCAAGGCAGAGCCATAGATTTGGACTACCCTCTTCAGGTTCTTGGGTCGAGATACTCAACACCGACGATAAACAATGGGGTGGCTCTGGTTGTGTCAATAGCAACTCAATAGATACTCATGACCTACCATGGCAACATCAACCCTACAGTGCATTAATGGTGATTCCACCACTTGGCTGCATCATTCTAAGGAAAGCATAAAATGAAAACAATCTACTTTTTAGCTTTAAGCCTCTGTTTATTAATGACATCTTGCCTATCCGATGCAGTTGATGAAATTGATCAAAATGCCTCAGTTAAAAACCTTATTGTTAATTTCAAATCATTTAATATTGATTCACTCGTTACACCAGATATTGAATTTAAAGATGATAAATCAAAATATCACCTTTATCTTTCATTGAAGCTTGATATTGAAAACACAAAATCCAGCACAGCCAAATCCCAAGGAATTGCCACTTCTATGGTGGTCAATCAAATTGAAGATGAAGCAATTTCACTTCCTTTAGAACCTTTCACTATAGAAGGAAATTCAAAACAAGTAGAAACAGCCTTATCTGACATTAATTTTGAAACTCACTCTCAAGCAGTTAAGTACATATTAGAGCAAGCTGTTAACGAGTCGCCAATCGAATCTTCAATTGCATTTTCATTATTATTTGAACAAATTGGGTCAAGTGAGCAACGTCAATTAGCACTTCCTGCTGTCTCTCCTTCAATTGCTACAAAAGGTAAAGTTCCTCAAAAAACTTTGACTGCATTTCAAGTCATACTAAACAGTAAAATCTTAGACTAAGTAATCAATTTAAATGGACACTATACAGCAATTAATCTAGTGATTTTAAAAAAATGAAAAAAAGCTCTGATAAAATTTATTAGAGCTTTTACATTTCAAATAGCTATTAATTTAAAGTCGCTACTTTTCTATCGTAACGAATTTTGTTTGAAGGGTACGCTTGTTCCGCATTAGTAAAAGTAGAAACAATCTTATTAGCTTCTTTAACACGTTCACAATTAGGTGGGTGAGTTGAGAAAACATCTAATACACCTTCTAATATACCACCCTCATCGCATTTACCGGTTTCTGCATCAACAATTCCATTCCCAAAATAAGTCGAAATACCAGTAGGTTTCACTCCCACATCTTTTGCAAATTGAACTCCATATGCGTCCGCTTCTAATTCATCATCTTGCCCGTTTTGAGTTAAGAAATACCCAGCTCCTAGACTGCCAATGAGCTCACCGGCACCACCTTCCCCAAGGAACACATTAAGAGCAGCACTTGTGGCTGTTGCAGAAATAATACGGTCACGGCTATGGTGCGCAAGAACATGCCCAATTTCATGTCCCATAACAGCGACAAGCTCAGACTCATCTTTCATTGTTTCTAAAATACCAGTGTATAAATAAAAATAGCCACCTGGTACAGCAAAAGCATTAGCAATATTTGTATCAATTACCGAAACTGAGAAAAATTTTGCCTTCCCTACATTAGAGGGTAAAACATCATCCCAAGTTTTATCATTTATCTTTGACACGATTGAATCTTTCAATTTAGTTGCATAAATTGAAAACTCATGATTCTCAGGTAAAAATTGATGATTAATTGAATCTCGTAATGCTTCGTCAAATTCTTTCCCAAGTTCTCGTTCCTTATCTGCATCAAATAAGAAGGAGTTGACATCGGAAAGACCGCAAGCCCAAAAGGAGAACATTATCCCTAGCCCTATTACGCCAATATTTAACAGTTTTTTCATTTTATTCACTTTCTATAAAAATTTATTCAAGGATTGTTTCGCGTTATTCTTCAGTTTTTTCTTTGCTTTATTTTTTCGTTTTTGTGCTCTATTGTTTAACTTTTTCTTTTCAGAATTCAATTTGTTATTCAATTTCTTTGTTGCTGATTTAGAGTAACCTCCAACGCTATTTTTTAAAGAAGATATCCCACCCGCTTGATTTGCCATTTTTTTAAAGTCAACCGAATACTTTGGCTGTTTGATTGAACCACTAAGGGACATGTACACCAATGCTTTACCGTTTTTAACAGGCACTACAAAATTTGCGCCTGGCTTTTTCAATACTTGCTGACTCAAATTTTTATTAAGTAGGTTTTCAAAACTTAAATTCAATATACCATCAAGACCCACTTTACCTTTTACCGAAAGATTACCTAATGGCGTTTCACTCAGGTCCATACTTTCAATAAATAAATTTCCTTTAGATAATTTTATTTTAGAAACCAACTTTGAAAAACTAATTCCGGATTTTGATTTTGTTTTTTGTTTGAGTCCGACCTTAGAAAGTGAATTTACACTTGAGTTATAAGACGAAACTAAAGGACCGTTTTTAAGCTTTCCATTTTTTATCACACTACTGATGTTTGCTTGGGTGTTATCAAAAAACGAAATCGGTGATCCAGTTGTTTTCATGTCCATATCTAAACTGACTTTTCCAAACACACTGTTATCCAGGTTTCTCATACCTTTTTCCAGTGAAGAATTGCCTTTTAAATTATTGTTAAAATCATTTATTAAACCGCTAATCTCTACTTTTGATAATTTTATTTTTGATACTATTTTTGCATTCTTTTTGTTCTTAAAATTGGATGTACTTTGTTGTTGGATAGTGCCACCATAAAGATTTGCATTCATTTGAGTTTCAATAACTTTATTTCTCATCTTTAAAGTCAATTTGAAATTTTTCATTTTCATACTTTTGAAAACAGTATTTTTTAGCTTAATTATTCCATCAAAATTCACATCAGGGATATCAGGATTTTCAGCTGCAGGAGTTGTTTCCTGAGCGCCTGCATCTTCCTGTGGATTTAGAACTTTATCGATATTTAGATTATTTGAAATCACAAGCAGGTCAATAGAAGTCTTCTTAGCTCTCTTTTTTTTGTTGAATATAATAGCTAAAGGGTCCTTTATTTTAAGATCAACTTTTACATCGCTACCTGCCACTAGAACCTTAATTTTAGGGAGAATTATTTTTGGATTCAACTTAACTTCACCAGAAATCTTAACTGACTTTTTTAGCGCAACTGTTTTGATAGAAATGTCTTTAAGCTTCACCATCCCTTTGAGCTTTAATTTCTCAGGCGCCTCAAGATTGACTAGGCCTTTGGCTTTAACATTTACGCCAATGAAACCTTTAAGATTTAATCCTTCTGGCCATACAATGACTTTTTCAGCCAACGATTGAATTTTACCTAAATTAATATTTGCACTGACATCGAGGGTGTTGATTTTTGGAGTCTTGAGCAGCTGAGACACATCAAGTTTAATTTTACCTTTTTGGCCAGCCAAATTAAATTCAAGTTTTTCAATTTTAACCGCATCATTATTCAATTCAATCTTCGCATTTACTTCGGACAACTTTGATGGAACATTTTTGTGACCTATTTCAATTGCATTGAGGCTGATTTTACCTGATATATTTGGTAACTCCCCATTAACAACTTTCCCATTAATTTTAATATCAAAATCAAAACCGCCTTTTGTAGAAATTTTTTCAATCTCTGAATGCAAGCCTTTGGGGATTTCTTTTACAAGATTTGCCAATGAAATTTTGTTACTCTTAATGTTTAATTTTAACTTCGGGGATGGCTTTAGAAAGCCATCTACTTCACCATTTAATAAAACTTCAATTGTATTTAAACTAAATGCCAGCTTATTTATAGCCATCACCTCATCTTTTAAATTAATACTTAAACTGTGGCTTACTCCAAAATTCAATCGTCCCGTCTTAACATTATTTTTAGAATCAACAATTTTTAAAGACGGAACTGACAAATCACCTAAAAGACGAATGTCACTCAAATCTTTATTCGCTTGAAGAGATGCCATTTGATCAATATTGAAGGCCTGGACTTTAAGTTTTGCTCTATGATCAATAAATTGAAAGGCTGCATTTTTTAATTCAAAACGTTGAAGGTCTATATCAAATGGCAATGTCGTTGTGCTATTCTGATTTGCTGTCTTAGCTTTTTTATCAACTTTTTTGGAAGAACCTAATTCATCAAAACTAGTCTTTCCATTCTTTAGCTTCTCAAAGTTAACCTTAAGGTCGTCAATCTGCACTGCACCCACTTCAACACTACCCGTGAACATTTTCAGTAATGCAATATTCAACTGTACTTTTTCAAAATGCATTAAACTTTTAGTTTTGAATTTTTGACTTTTCAGATGTTTTATTTTAACGCCAGACAGATGAATACCCAACGGAAATAAAGAAACTCCTGCACCTTCAACACTTACTTTACGGTTAATTATTGATGATAATTTGGTTTCCGCAAGATTAATTATTTTATCTGTCGGATATTTTATTTTAATTATTACATAAACGCCCCCCATTGAGCCTATAACAATCAAACTCAAAACTATCCCAATTTTCATCCATTTATTCATATTTACCCCAAATCTATATGTGTATAATTTAAAAAAACCCGTCACCATTAGTGAAGCTAATTCGTTCATATATCAGTAAAATTGCCTACCTTTTGCATAGAGGTAGAAATGAAAAAACAGAAAATATTAATAGCCGAAGACGATGTAGCCTTGCAATTTCTATTAGTCAATGTCATGGAAAATGAGGGTTATGAAGTAACAGCCGTCCAAGATGGACTGCGCGGGCTTGAAGCTCTAGATCAAGACACCTTTGATTTAGTCATTTCTGATATCAATATGCCATTTATGAATGGCTTTGAGTTTTTAGGTAAAGTGAAAGAAAAGTTCCCAAAAATGCATCGAATCATCATGACAGCTTACAATGTCGATGACTACATGAGCTTAGTCCAAGAACATAACATTGGAAACATTGTCACTAAAGGGCTACCATTTAACACAAGCGAGCTTATACTTGTTTGTGAGCAGTTATTAAGTCGAAAAATATTTGGATTAAAACAATATATGGAGCCTGACACAACAATTGTGTGTGACATGATTCGAACTCCTGACCAAATTGATAAATTATCAAAAAAATTAACTGATATCTATGGCCAAGAAAAAAATGCTAGAAAGCTAAATACAGTATTGTTAGAGCTTCTGACAAATGCTCTTTTTTATGGTGCAAAAAATGAAAATGCCGAAAACAAAGCTGATTGGGATAAAGACTTCATCTTACCGTTACACCAAGCAATAAAAGTCTGCCATGGCCGCGACTCCCTTAAAACAGGCTTTTCAATACTTGACCACGGTGGGAAACTTGACCAGAAGACTATTTTATATTGGTTAGATAGACAATTAACCCCAGGAACTAACGGACTTCCTCAAGGGATATTTGATAGTCATGGCCGAGGATTATTTATAGCTCGCCAATACGTTGATCGACTCATTGTCAATGTCGAACGCGGAGTTCAATGTGAATGTATCATACTGAACTACTCAGATGAACCGCCTACAACTTATAAGCCGGTATTAATTAATGAAATCTAATCATAGTTTTATTGAATCATTAGTTTTTATGAATTAGAATTTTACAATCTTGTTGAAACCAATAAAAAAGCTACTTCAAACGAAGTAGCTTTTTTAAAATCGATAATATAATTGTCTTAAAATTTAGTAAAGCTTTTTACGTCTAGCTTCAGCTAACTCTTTTAAGCGTTTGCGCTTCGTTGCAGTTTTCAAACGTTTTTTCGTTTCAGTTGGTTTTTCAAATCTTTGACGATTTTTCACATCAGAGATGATCCCATTTTTTTCACAACTTTTGATAAAACGTTTCAGAGCACGTTCAAATGGCTCATTACTGCGTACGGTAACACCAATCACTATTATTACCCGACTTTCGGTTAAATTGAATTAACTCAAGATTAGTAAATTGAAAGTCAAATGTCATTAAATGTTTTAGAATCTCACAGATAATTTCCATAAAACGGTCCACTTTTCACCGTTTAATTTTTTTTATTACAATTCCTATTGATTTTTATGTTTCTAAGTTGAATAATATCAAGAGCTTATATAACTTTTATAGAAAGTGTTCCAAGGGGTTTACACAATGCTTAAAAAATCTTTATTTACGTTATTAACCATATCCGTTTTCGGTCTAGGATTCATTGGATGCGAAGAAGAGGAAACACCACCTCCACCACCAAAGGTTCAAAAGCCTAAGGCTCCAGTTGAAAAGAAAGTGTCCAAGTTCAAAAAAATGGACACAACAACTGACAAAAAACCAATCTCCTTGGATAAAAAGTCACACTCTCTAGACCAAAGCAACATAGTACAACCCGGTAAATCGGGTTCCTACGTTCTTCAGGTGGGAATATCCCCTGAAAAAGCTCAAGCCAAGAAATTACGTAACAAGCTACTCGCTCAAGGATACAAGCGCGTTTACATCGTCAAGGTAGAAAACCCCGGAGAACTTGATCCAGGTACTTATTATCGAGTTCGTATCGGTAATTTTAAAGCATTTTCTAATGCTCGTATTTATGGTCATCGAGTTTTGAAGGCAAAAGGCATCCCTTCTTGGATTGACAATAAATCAAACGACAAAGTTGGCAGGCCAGAAAAGAAAAATGATAATGGTGAAGAATACACAACGGCATCCTTTATCAACGAATCTGAAGAGTCTAACCTTGTAGAGACTGAAAAAGAAGAAATTAAACCACCAACCGTAGAACAAGATAAAAACCAAGAAATTAATAAAGAATCCCCTAAAGGTCCCATCGTAACACCGCAGGTCTCTGCACCTGGGCCTGCTGCAGTATCGACAGTACCTGCTGCGACAGTACCTGCTGCGATAGCACAAAAAGCTAAAGTTTCAACTGGCGAGGGACTAAAAGAAGCTAGCTCTGAACTTAAAGGTGATGATTGGGCTCCTGCAAATGTTGCTCCTTCGGCTTCCGACTGGGATGATGATGGCTGGAATTAATCCGCTTCAATTGTAAAAAATTGCGGGCTCTACACTAAGTAGAGCCTTTTTTGTTGGAATCATATCAGATTACTCTTACTATTGTACTTCGGAGGAATTTATGTCAAAAAAGGTTCATTTACTTAACTTGGGTTGTTCAAAAAACCAAGTTGATTCAGAAAACATCTTAGGCGAGTTTAGCCAAGCAGGGATTAGCTATACCGAAACTAGCGAAGAATCAGATATACTTGTAGTCAATACATGTGGTTTTATTGAGGACGCAAAACAAGAATCTATTGACGAAATTTTAAATCTCATTGATCATAAAGAAAGGCATCAAAAGCTTGTCGTAGCGGGATGTCTATCAGAGCGATATCGAGAAGTTCTCCAAAACGAGATTCCAGAAATTGATCTTATGGTAGGAACTTATAAGCCGGCTGAAATCATTCAATCACTCGGTTTAGTGAGCGCTAGTGAAGCATGTGAACTCCCGAGTAAACGTGTCTTACTGGGGGAGGAAAGTTTTCATGCTTACCTAAAGGTAGCAGAAGGTTGCAATAGAACCTGTAGTTTTTGTGCCATCCCAGGGATGAGAGGCAAACAAGTATCAAGAACTTATAGCGACATTATTACTGAAGCGCAAGGTCTACAAAGCCAGGGTATTCAAGAAATTTCACTTATTGCTCAAGACCTCACCTTTTATGGCCGTGAAAAAAATGGTCCCGGGTCCAACTTACCTGAGCTCCTCAAGGGTCTTTTAAGTGAAACCGACTTACCTTGGATAAGAATGATGTACGCCTACCCTGCGTTCATTAATGACGACCTTATGGACTTGATGGCAAATGAACCAAGGATATGTAGTTACTTAGATATGCCCATTCAACACGCCTCTAACAATATGTTAAAGAAGATGAGACGGGGTCATACTCAAGAGTCACTTCGGAAATTACTTCTTTCATTGCGTGACAATGTGCCAGGAATTGCCCTAAGAACGACGCTACTCCTTGGTTTCCCTAGCGAAACAAATGAAGACGTTGATATATTACATGACTTAATTGAAGAAATCAAATTTGATCGTTTAGGTTGCTTCCCATATTCTGATGAAGAAGGTACTCACGCAGCAGAAGCCTTCCCTGTAGAAGATCTTATTGAAGAAGATGTAATTCAAGATAGGATTTCTAGAATCATGAACACTCAAGCGGCCATTAGTCTTGACCGAAATGAATCATTAATTGGTGAAGAAATTGAAGTTTTAATTGATTCAGAAGCTGAAGGCTCTGACTACCATTTTTATGCAAGAACTCAATGGGACGCTCCTGAGGTAGATAATCGTGTTTGTATTTTAGAAGGTGATGCGACTCCTGGTGAATTCAGGAAGGTTAAAATACTCAGTGCATCTGAATATGATTTAGAAGCCAAGATTATTGATTAACTTAATCCTTGTTTATTCAAAATAACTTTGCTAAATAAAAACGGTCATACATTCGACGTATGACCGTTTTCTAAATCATGATTTATTTTTTTAGCAATTCTTTGTCTCTAGCTTTATTGAACTTTTCCCAACTTGATTGGTCTATAGCTGCAGCTTCGTCAAAGGACTCAGATAGGTATGTTCCATCCAAATTGACATGAATCATTTGACCTGGGTCAAGTGACAACCATGAATCAAGAGTCACTTCTGAAGGCCCAGAAACCTCCACTGGTGGCCCCCATGCACTCGCAGTCTTTTCTTTTTTTCCTGGCGGACCAACATCAACTTTTCCTTCGAACAATTTCACTGTGGATGAGCTATCTCGCACTTGTACCTGAAATATCGTACCACGCACAGCAGCAGTAGCTGTAGGTGTTTGAACCTGGAAACCAGATTTACCTTTACTCAGCTTCTTAATATTTGACCAAAGGTCACCCTTTTTTAATCTGGGCTTCCCTTGTGTTGCCGAACCTTCTAAAGTTATCGAAGAGTTCTTATCAATTCGGATAATGTCTCCATTACTATATGTGACTTCAACTCGAGAATCTGACTGTGTTACAATGGTATAGCCCTGTTTCAACACCATATTAACTTTAACTGCTTTCGTTTTACCACTGGCTATAATTTGTGCTACTCCTTCTACATAAGATATTTTACCTATTTTGGGTCCGGCCCAAAGAATCGAGCTAAAAAACAAACACAATATAATACTAGGCATGACACCTCCCCTTTTATAGATCTTCTAAGATTTCTGGATACTCTTCCAAGAATTTAGTAGTAAAATCACCTTCGACAAATTTAGGGTGATTTAGAACACGTTTATGTAAAGGAATTGTTGTTTTAACTCCTTCAATAATGAATTCATCTAATGCTCTAAGCATTCTAGCAAGTGCTTTTTTTCTCGTAGGTGCATGCACGATAATCTTGGCGATCATTGAATCATAATAAGGGGGAATCATATATCCATTATAACAATGTGTATCAATCCGGACTCCCGGGCCTCCTGGCACATTAAAGGCCGTAATTATACCAGGACTTGGAGCAAAGTCTCTTGCGGGGTCCTCAGCGTTAATTCTACATTCAATAGAATGGCCATTTATGACAACATCTTCTTGTTTGATACTTAGAACCTCACCATTAGCAACTTTGAGCATTTCTTGTATAAGGTCAACACCCGTCACCATTTCAGTCACAGGATGTTCTACTTGAATTCTTGTATTCATTTCCATGAAATAACATTTATCATCTTCATAGAGAAATTCCATTGTTCCCGCAGAATGATAATTAACCGCAAGAGCCCCTTTAACTGCATCTTGACCTAATTGAAGTCTTATGGCATCGGTCATTGCAGGAGATGGAGATTCTTCAATAAGTTTTTGGTGTCTGCGCTGAACTGAACAATCTCGTTCGCCTAAATAGATACAATTGCCGTGTTTATCAGCCATTAATTGGATTTCAATATGACGTGGATTAGTAAAGTATTTTTCCATATAGAGCTTGCTATTGCCAAAGCAAACTTCTGCCTCAGTTGATGCTATAGGGAATTGTTTTTTCAAATCTTCAAGGTCAGTACAAATTCTCATTCCGCGACCACCGCCACCAGCCACGGCCTTAACAATTACAGGGTAGCCAATTTCAGCACCCTTTATAATTGCATGTTCAAGGTCTGTTAAAACACCTTCTGAATCAGGAATACAAGGTACTCCTGCTTTATTCATCGCATTCTTAGCAAAAGCTTTATCTCCTAAGTTTTGAATAGCAGATGGTGCAGGGCCAATGAACTCAATATCGTTTTCGGCACATACTTCGGCAAAATGAGCATTTTCAGCTAAAAAACCATACCCCGGATGGATACCGTCTGCATTTGTAATTTCAGCAGCAGCTAGAATTTGTTTGATATTAAGATAGCTTTGCGCTGGTTGTGGTGGACCAATACAAACATCTTCGTCAGCAAATTTAACATGAAGTGAATTGTCATCAGCGGTTGAATGAACCGCGACTGTTTTTATGCCAAGCTCTTTACAAGCTCTAATTATACGTAGAGCAATTTCGCCACGATTAGCAATTAATACTTTTTTCATTTTACATCCAACTTCTGTCCGAAGCACTTTCTACGCCACGAACTTTCAAATCAAAATCATCTGGTTTACTAGCATTTCTATATGCTACATCATAGGAAATTTGATCGTTTTTAAATAATTTAAATATAGCCTGGTCAAAGGTTTGAGAACCATAGTGGGATGAGCCCTCTGAAATAGCTTGCTCAATCATATCGGATTTATCCATATCAACTAAGTATTCTTTTACAGTGGCTGTATTCACCATGATTTCTGCTGCAGGAACCCGACCAATCCCATCTTTAGTAGGTAATAATCTTAAAGAAATAACGGCAACAAGACTACCAGCAAGCGCATGTCGTACTTCATCATGCTGATGAGGTGGGTACATTGCCAATATACGTGAAATTGTTTCTTTGGCATTGGTAGTGTGAATAGTGCTAAAGACCATATGCCCTGTATCGGCTGCAGTCAAAGCAATAGACATCGTCTCAAGGTCGCGAATCTCACCTACCAAAATTGCATCAGGATCTTGACGCATTGAAGCTCGAAGTGCTTTTGCATAACTATCAGTATCTTGACCGATTTCACGTTGCGAAATAATCGACTTTTTATCCTTGTGGACAAACTCAATTGGATCTTCGATCGTGATAATATGGTCAGATAACCGCTCGTTAATATGGTCAATCATTGAAGCAAGAGCAGTAGATTTCCCTGAACCAGTAGTGCCAGTCACTAGGATAAGCCCTCGTTTTTTGAGTGATAAATCCAACAAAATTTTAGGTAATTTTAAATCCTCAAACTTCGGAATTACACCTGAAATATGTCTTATCACCATTGCGACTGTTCCACGTTGCCTAAAAACATTGATACGGAATCGGCCCATATCTCTTGCACCAACAGCAAAATCTAGTTCTTTGGTTTCTTCAAATTGAGTTCTCTGAGCGCGATTCATAATATCATTTAAAAAGTCATCCATCATTTCTGGAGAGACTTTATCTTTTAATAATTTTTCTAAATCACCATTGACTCTAAATGATGGAAAAGTCCCAACTTTTATATGTAAGTCAGATGCTCCTTCATTCACCATGGTCCTTAAGAGTTGCTCAATTTTCATATCCAACCTTACTGAACTTTAAACAATATTGTTCCAAATTCAACGGGTGAGCCATCTTCAACACAAATCTCAACAATTTTACCAGAAATATCTGACTCAATTTCATTCATCAATTTCATTGCTTCAACAATACAAAGAGTCTGACCATTTGAAATCATATCACCTTCCTTAACAAAATCATCTGAATCTGGCGATGGAGAAGAATAATAGGTTCCAACCATTGGTGAGGTCACAGTTTTAAAGTTATCTGCAGGCTCTTCTAATGCAGGCACAGAGAGAGCTCCCCCTATGTTGGGCATCGCTGTGGGCATAGCGGCTTGAGCCATTTGCTGCATAGGTACACCCGCCCCCATTACGATCTCTTTTTGTTTTTTAATCGTAATCGTTTCGTTGTCAAGTTGCCATTTCACTTCTGTAAGGTCAGACTTGTTTACATAATCAATCAGTTGTTTAACTTCTTTGATATTCATATTTATGTTCCTTTAACTTAAAAAGACTTTTAATCTATATGTTTCTTAATTTCTTCAATTCTTGTTTGATATGCACCATTATCACCTTCAATTTTAATCAGGTCTTGATACATTTCAATAGATCGGTCATATAATTCTTGTTCAAAATAAATTTCAGCAAGAGTTACTGTAGGTGTCGTTTGATCTTCGGTTACATTTATTTTTGTTTCTGTTGAAACATCTAATGAAAGAATTTCAGGTAGACTATCTTGAATCTCTTCAGATATTTTTATATCATCTAAAGCAACGCCTTCTAAATCAAATTCAGAATCAAGTGCGTCTGCACCTTCAATATTATAAAAATCCGTACCTGAATCACTTAGTTCGCCTAGAGAATTTTCTTCACCAAATACATCATCATCCACCCTTTTATTATTATCAAAGAGTTCATCCGCTTCTTTATTCTCAAAATTATTTGTAAACAAATGCGCAGATTCTGCTTCAATCTCAATATTTGTTTCTACAATTTTCAAATCATCGTCATCATCAAACAGTGCGTCTAGTTCTGCAATAACAGCACTAGATAAGTCATCAGGTATACTACTTGGAGTGTTTTCTTGCTCGGTTTCAAGTTCAACTTCCTGTTCAGTTTCTGAGACTTCCAAAACTTTTGCACCTTCAGGTGGAACATCAATCAAATCTTTTGATCCAACCATTTCTTCAATCACTTTATCAGAGTCTTGAAAAATATCATCCAAACTAGGATTCGTATCTGCAGACATCAAGGAAGAGTCAAATGTATCATCTTCTAATTCACCAAAGATTTCATCTAAAGCATCGGATACGTCATCACCCGTAATAATTTCTTCTGCCTTTTCTACTTGATTTGATTCGATCTTTAACTCTGAAACAATTTCAGACTCGAGTTGGATTTTAGACTCTAGCTCGGCTTTTGGCTCCGCTGATACTTCCGCTAATGATTCACCACCCAAGTCAACATCTAGTTCATAGTTAGATTTAGCGGTGTCTTGAGCTAGCTCAGGTTCAGAAAAATAAAAATCATCATCATCATCTACTAAATCTAAAATAGGAAGTTTAACAATCTCTTCTATTGGTTCTTCAACAACTTCGTAAGCTGCTAACCATGACTGTTCATTAGGCTCGGGAGGGGCTTCAGTAATTACACCTAAATCATCATCTGAAGAAAAATTAAAATCTTCATCTAATTCACCAAAAACATTATCTAAAGCACTTTCAAGGGAAGAGCCGTCGACTCCTAAATCGTCAAACGTCTGCTGAAGATTGCCAAGTTCTAGCAATTCTGTGACTTCTTCTACTTTATTTACTGCTATGCTATCGGACTCATTTACAGTAGGGGGTTCTTCTATTTCAAGATTTTCTGTAGTTAAGCCTAAATCAAGTTCCTCATCCATCATTTCGTTATTTAGCTCTTCTAAAACCAATGGTTCTATCTGACCTGATGTCTCACTGGGGATTGATTCGTTTTCTGCTAGGATTGTATGGCTAGGTTCAGTAAAGTCATCACCAAAAAAATCATCTGCAATTTTTTTATCAAGTATTTTAGGATCTATAGCTGGTGAGAGAGCAGCTTCTTCCATGAGGGAATCTAACCCTTCTGTTGATTCATTTTCAGTGACATCATCATAACTAGTTTCATCTGTAAAATCGAGTGAAGACGCTTCTTCATTAGATATTCCAGAAGTATCCTCAATCTCTAATTCTGAAGAATCTTCAATTCTATTTGGAACGGCTGATTCATTTTCACTTGAAATTAAAAACCATGGGTCTAATTGTTTGATATTTTGGAAACAAATTCGAGACGCCTCTGCATCATTTTGAACCAGTGCGATCTCCATTAAATATTTATGAGCTACGATTGTGGCTGGCCTTAACTCCGCAATTTTTGACCATAATTCTTTAGAATGCTCAATATCATCTTGAGCAAATTTAATCTTAGCTTGGACAATTCTAGCAACAATATCTGCTTGATGATATTCTAAGCCTCGGTTAATCACAGTTAAAGCTTCATCAAATTCACCTTGTTCGAACAACTTACCTGCTACCCAGGAAAACTCTAACAAACTTGGATTTAGTTGTAATTTTACTTTTACTTTTTCTAAAGAACTCATAATTACTCCAAAGCTTTAAGCTAGTTCGATAGCTTCGTCAATCAACAAAACCGGAATTTGATTATTCACTAAGTAGACTGAATTACATGAGTCCGAATATAACGCATCTTTAATTCTATCTTGAATAATTATACCCTTTTTATTCTTAAGGGTACCATTATCAATGCTTGTATTTAAAGCTTCTATGACTTCTTCATTGCAATTCACTAGAGCTTGTTGAGTTAAAGGGCAGCGTAATAACTCTAAAAATTCTTGATTAATCGACATACTATTTCTCCGTGAAAACACCCATATTTGAGTATTTTTCAATGCGTTGTTCAATTAAATCCATAGTATTCATTTTTGAAAGCTCAACTAGACTATTTTCTAATTGGTCACCTAGGTTTTCATAAACCGTATTAGGATCCCAATGCGCTCCACCGATAGGTTCTTTGACAATTTCATCAATTACACCATATCCGATAAGATCATCTGCAGTTAATTTCATATTATCAGCTAACTCTTGAGCTTTTGATCTGTCGCCCCATAAAATAGCTGCACAACCTTCGGGAGAAATAACTGAGTACCAGGCATTTTCAAGCATAAATATTTTATCACCCATGCCAATACCTAACGCACCACCAGAAGCGCCCTCACCAATTATTACAACCATCATAGGAACTTCTAAAACAGCCATCTCGCGTAAGTTTTTGGCAATAGCTTCAGCTTGACCGCGCTCTTCAGCGCCAAGCCCCGGAAATGCTCCAGGAGTATCAATAAAACTAATAACAGGACGATTGAATTTTTCAGCCATTTTCATCAAACGTAGGGCTTTACGGTAACCTTCAGGGTGAGGCATACCAAAATTACGGTAAACATTCTCTTTAGTATCACTGCCTTTTTGCTGACCTATTATCATTACAGTTTGACCACGGAATTTAGCCCAGCCACCCACCATACTAGGGTCATCACCAAAAGCACGGTCACCATGAAGTTCAACAAAATCACTAAAAATATTTTTGACGTAATCTAAAGTATAAGGCCTGCCTGAACGCCTTGCAAGCTCTACTTTATTCCAAGCTTTAAGCTTAGAGTATGCTTTGGTAAGCTTGTCTTCTTTTTTCTTTTGTAAGCCTACAATATCATCTTCACCTATTTCACTGGTTCTTAATAGGTCTTGAATTTTTTGTTCAAGCTCGACTACTTCTTTTTCAAAGTCTAAGTATGGACCCTCAGGTATGCTCATAAGATTCTCATTCAAGTTCAATTAAATTAAATGTAGATTAACTACGTTAAACGCACTAGTCTGCGAGGACTCATAAACAAGGAAAATAGGCATTTTTTGATCATTTTTATTGAAAATGAGTCTTTTTTCTCGCCACCACGCCTTTTTTTCAGGTAAAACCCACAATTCAAAAGGACCTAGTGCTTTTTTCAAGTAATCTAGATCATCCCACTCGCCTAGACAATGAGAATTAAACTCATCTGCTTGCCTCTCTGGTGATTTTATAAACCCTAGAAAATCAAAATGCCCTTTATAATTCTCTATTAAATCAATCTGATGATTCGTTAAATTTTCACCAACGAATAAAATCTTGCGTCTACGCTTTAGGAATTGAAAGCCCTCTCTACTAGTCCAAAGAGCCATTTGCCGAAGAAAATAAAAAACCGGGAATAATAAGGAATATATCACTGCTAATTTATTGCTAAAATCTGAATCTAAATATCGTACCACAATGAAAATTCCAGGTATACTATAGACAAGCAGCTCCCAAAATTTCCAAATTTGTGATTCCCGATATTTTCCTAGTATGAAATTGACAAAAACAGCAATTGAACCAAGAAGAATGTACTCTTGGTATCTTGGTTGAAAGTCACTTGGATATAAAAAGCTAAATATAAAGGTTGTCCCGAATAATAATCCTAAGTCAAATGGAATTCGCTTCCATTTAGAAAATGTTCTAAGAGACACAGCAAAGACAGCAGAAATAATAACACCGAGACTAAGAAGTATATGCGCAAAGAACACCTTTCCATAGTGAATTTTGGCAAAAATAATCATTGCTTCATAAAAATTGTAAAATGTTTTAAATGGTCGACTTTCTGATGATTTACCCTTAAGATGAACAATAGGCGCTTTAGGTTGGAAGATATTTTCAAATCCTGCCAGTTGCACCCTTCGGCACAAATCAAGATCTTCACCATACATGAAAAATCTTTCATCAAAGCCACTTACCAACTTGAAAACACTTTGTCGAATGGCAAAAAATGAACCTGAAACAGCATCAACACTCACCATTACATCATCAGGTAAATATCTTAGGTCATATTGAGCGAACTTTTTTGACTGCGGGAAGAGACGACTTAAGCCCAAAAGACGGTAAAGTGAATTTGATGGTGTAGGGAATGACCTCCGACATGCCATCTGCAAAGTACCATCTGAATTAAGGACTTTACCCCCAATAATTCCAATACTTGAATTGTTCTGCAAATCATTTAACAGCGGGAGTAGACTATTATGGTCACAAATTGTATCAGGGTTCAAAAAGACTAAGTTTGATTTAGTAGCTAACTTTGCTGCTGCATTACAAGCTTTTCCAAAGCCAATATTTTCATTATGAAAAACCCAATCAACATTAGGAAATTTTGAAGCAAAGTAGTTTTTATCAAGGAATTGAGAATTGTTATCCCAAACAATGATTTGTGACTCTATATCTTTGAGAGCAAATTCTAAACTTGCCAAACAAAATTCTAGAGTATTGTTTGATTCATAACTGACAATAACTACTGAGGCTTCAGGAGCCATTAAGGATTAGATCCAAACCTAAGCTTTAACAAAACAAAAAGTGCCTCATATATGATTTTGCCTGACATCTTTGACTCTCCAACTTCTCTATCAGCGAAAATGATCGGTATTTCCTGAAGATCAAAGCCTTTTTTCCATAATCTATAGCTTATTTCGATTTGAAAAGAATAGCCGTCAGATTGTACAGCATCAAGATTAAGTGCCTTTAATGCTTTATAAGTAAAGCATTTGAATCCACCAGTGGCGTCTCGAATTGGCAATCCCGTAGCAATGCGTGCATAAATATTAGCCATATAACTTAAGACCAAACGTGACCAATCCCAATTGACAACCGATATCTTTCCATCCTTATATCTAGATCCAAGAACCACATCGCACTCGGGTATTTTAGCAAGAAAGTCTTTTAAGTATTTAGGATCATGAGAAAAGTCTGCATCCATTTCAAAAACCCACTCATATTCATTCATAAGCGCCCATTTAAACCCTGCAATATAAGCTGAGCCCAAACCACCTTTACCCTCCCGTTCCATCAGATGGACTTGAGGGTATTCTTGTTGAAGATCTTTGACAGCTTGACCTGTTCCATCAGGAGAACCGTCATCTACAACCAAAACGTGGAGAGGTAAGTCTTCTTTGAGAATCATTGGAATGATTGCACTAATATTTTCAAATTCGTTATAAGTTGGAATAATTACTAATGCAGTCTGAGCATTTTTCACGATTGACCCTTTTCATAAGAATTGATTTGATGTTCTAAGTCTCGTTTACTGAGAGATTTAAACTCTTTATATATTTTAGTTAATTTAAAGCCAGATTTCAAAGGTCTCATCGCTTTTTGATTCAAATCAGATGTTTTACACGATTTGATATACTGATTATCTAATCCATAAAAGTCTGCTATTTGCAATGCCCATTCAAGTCTTGATAGAATTTCAGAACCAGAAACATTATATATTCCTGAAGAATTATTCTTTAACAATAGCCATATCGCATCTGCCAAATCATTAGATAAAGTCGGGTTTCCGATTTGATCGTTAACAATTTTGATTGTTTTTTCTTCTAACAATGAATTCTTAACAAAATCATGGAAGTTTAAACTAAGTCCAATACCGTAACCATAAACTAAGGAGGTCCGAACTATCAGATTATCGGTATTAGCAAGGACTAGCTTTTCTGACTCGTATTTTTGTCTGCCATACTCGGAAATTGGATTTATTTGATCATCTTCAGAATACGGTCCTGATTTACCGTCAAAAACATAATCTGTGCTTATGTGCACTAATCGAACATTTAGGCCTGATAAAAATTCGGGTAATTTAACATTAACTTCCTGTGATAAATTTGAATCTTCACATCCATCAACGTTTGTATAGGCTGCGGCATTAATAATATAATCAGGTTGAAATTTTTCGATTTGTTTTTTCAACTCATCAAATTTTAGAATGTCTAATTCTATAAACTGAAAATTTGAATCTGGCGTCAATTGGTTACGAGCTACTCCCAAAACAACAGCCTTTTGTGGTATTGATCGCAGTAAAGCTTGCCCTAATAAACCATTGCATCCAAGAATAATTACTTTCATGACATTTTATCCGCTATTGGTCTTCCTGCCTCCGCTGTTCTATTATTTAACATCTCACCTAAAAGACCAAGTGATATAAATTGTAATCCAATGATGAAAGAAACACCTGCCATCACCATTAAAGGACGAAGATGAGTTTCACCAATCATCAGCCATTCTACGAAAAAATATCCAAAGACACCAAGACCAAATACTGAAAATAAAACTCCAACTAATCCAAAGAGGTGCAATGGTTTTTGAGAATATTTTTGTAAAAACAGTAAGGTTATGAGATCTAAGAACCCTGATAATAATCGAGAAATTCCATACTTGGAAACTCCGTGTTGCCTAGATCTATGCTCCACAATTTTTTCATCAATTTCAAAACCTTTCCAAACTGCAAGGACTGGAATAAAGCGATGAAAATCACCTTGTAAGCGGATGGACTTGACCACGTCTCTTTTATAAGCCTTTAGTCCACAATTAAAGTCATGTAATCTATGACCAGCTACAAGACTTGTCACTATATTAAAAAGTTTCGATGGTAATGTTTTATGCCATGGATCGTGTCTTATTTTTTTCCAACCAGAAATTAAATCTTTGCCGTTTTTTAGCATTTCAATCATCTCAGGTATTTCTTTTGGCTGATCTTGTAAATCACCATCCATAGTCACGACGTACTTTGAATTAGATTCTTGAAAACCAAAATCAAGCGCCAGGGCTTTACCTTGATTAAATTGAAACTTATAAGGTTTCAACCAATCATATATGTTTTTATGTTCTTCAAGCGCTACCCAAGACCCGTCACGCGACCCATCGTCAATCACCAATACTTCTGCAGGTAATAATGTTGGGTTTAGATCAAAGAGGTCTTGTATCTCTTTGAATAATTGCGGTAAAGAGTCTTTTTCATCCTTGATTGGGATAAGAATAGCAGTTTCTAACATTCTATAATTTCCCTTTAGGCTGAGAAAGATCAACTTTCATTGCCTCAAGAGCTTCGATAGCATACTTGGGAACTTTAGTTTTTCCAAGCTCAAGAACCTCTGTGGCTTTGTCTTTTTTATCAGCACGAATATAAAACTCAGCAGCAAGTCGATAAGCTTGAAAGTCTCTAGGGAATTCTTTTAAACCTTTATCTAAATAACTTAACCCCTTGGATAGGATTTTAGCTCCTTCTTCAGACGCAAGACCTTTGGATTTAGCAAGTTCAATGGAAGATTGGGCAATTCTAGAGTATATCTGGAGATAGTTTGTCATCAACCTTGATGTTTCTGGGTTGATATAAACAGATTCATCTCCAAGGCCTCTAAATTGATATACCGAATCAACCAGTTGGATTGTTTTCTCCAGGTTTAAACCTAATCGTCCTAAATCCATATTTCCACGTTTAAGTGTCCAAACCATTCCATCCATCTTCATGAATTTTTCTAATCCCATATAGGTATTTGTTTGGACAGTCGTAGCAAAATGAATTGGAGTTTCTGGATTAGACCTTACCAGATCAAACACTAATTGATCTTGAACTTGAATTGTTGTTTTGCGATGGCGGGCTTGCCAATATGCCATTCCATCATAAATCTGCCATTTGGAGATTAACATCTTCTGCGTAGCTTTTAAACCTTCAACAGTTTTATCTCCAAGTTCAATTTTAGCCAAGGCTAAAACACTATCAGGCATTTGTAGATTAGAATCATTCGAAAGCACAGCCATTTGTACATTCAATGTAGCGATTGCATCCTTCAAAGTTTGTTCGGTTTTAGCAATTGAACCAAGGAAGTCCTCTGTCGACATCCAGCTTTTCTGAATCTTGTAGTGTTCAATCATTTTCTTAGAATAGATTGGATAAACATCTTTAGCTTTAGAGCCTAAGAAATTTAATTTTTTCTTTGGCTCATTCTTCAAAATTTGATCAATATACCAAGGAGTATTCCCTAAAGAAAGATTAACCACACGCACATCTTTTCTAATGCCTTCCACTTCTTGAATAAACCAAAGTGGGAATGTGTCGTTATCACCATTGGTGAAAAGAATTGAATTAGGTTCACAAGATTGAATGAGATTATATGCATAATCCCACGGCACATATAAACCGCTTCTGTCATGTTCTTCATAATTTGAATATACAGGAATAACAATCAGGAATGCAATTGAGGCCAAAACAATTTTTTTAAGATGTACTTGTAGGCTCTGTTGTTTCAACCAAAGGTCTTTGATGAAAACCGAAAAACTAATGGCTAACATCATAGCAGCGAGAATAAATGCAGGTGTAAAGAAGTAATCACGTTCTCGGACTTCCATGTGTACCCGGTTTAATTCGCCTGATTTAGAGCCACCTTGAACCCAATTTTGGTAATCGATGCGCTCGGCGCCAGTGCCGTCGGCAAAATTCATATACCATACAAGTCCAACTGAACATACGAGATAAAGTAGGCCAAGATATCCACCGTATCGATTATCTAATTTATAGAGTCTCCAAATTCCATAGAAAATAAATATATGCATAATCACAAACATCAAAAATTGCATAAACTTACTCTCACCAAAAGAAGAGTTCATTTGAGTTGGAACCTCAACCCCAAATTTAGTCAGAGGTAAGTTATCTTGGTCGTGAACCTTCACCTTTCCTTGACCATCAACACGAGCTTCCCCTACTTTAAATGGTGTCAATTGAGCGAGTAAGTAGCCGCCATAACCCAAATGTGGATAAGAAAAGAATTGATTTGAAAGATCTCCCCGGCGATGAAATGACCGAGAAAGCATGGATTCAGAACCGTATTGTTTTCTCCCTAAGAAGTCATTAAAAGCTCCCCATTCACTTGGAGAAAAAACTTTATCCATGGCAATTTCAGGATTATTTTCATCGATAATAGGATTTAAACTTGATCTAATTGGGATATATGCATGCGTGGAATAACCAACGATTGCCATAAAAGTGATCCAAAACGTTAAGCGACCAGATCGTTTCCATGCATCAGTTTTCGCTAATAAAATAATTGCAATTGATACTACCAGAGTCGTTAATGAAATATAAACAAATTTATCAATCATAAAGACTATAGTGTAAAGCGCTAAACCTGAAATCCAGATTGGAACCGATTCTATTTTTCTCATTCGGGGATCCATCACAATAAGAAATAGAAACACGACCGGTAAAGTAATCATTGAATAAAGGTGCACACCGACTCCAAGAAAGGCGATATAACAAATTAAAACTAATATTTTGTCCCCTAAAGCATCGTCTTTGTGTTTGAGCCATAAAATACTCATCCAAGTAATTAAAAACACCATTGCCATCGCAAGCCCATAGACTTCCGCTTCTACCGCATTGAACCAAAAAGTATCTGAAAATGCAACAAATCCAGCCCCTAAATAGGCTCCAGACATTTTTAAAAATTGAGCAAATTTTTCTGAATACTGTTTATGAGCTTTTTCTTTTAATTTTAAGAAATAGTGTTCCAAAACATCCCAAACAATAAGGAAACAAATATAAATAGTCGCTGCTGAAGTTATGACTGATATGAGATTTACTCGCGCGGCTTTTTCACCAACGAAACTAAACATTAACATTGCTACTCGGGCTATGATGACAAAAAATGGCGTCCCCGGAGGATGAGGAATACCTAATGTCCATGCTGAGGCAATAAATTCACCACAATCCCAAAACGAAACCGTCGGCGCCATAGTAAGCAAATAAACAATGAGAGAAATAAAACCAGCTACGCCAGCATGTAACCATTTTGACTGGGCCATTATTTGTCCTTAGATGAGTTTGTTAAAATGTCAGTAGCTAATCTATCCAAAACCCCATTAATAAATTTGGGGGAATCTTCTGTAGAGTATTTTTTGGAAATTGCAATTGCTTCAGTAATAGAAACTTTTGGTGGTGTTTCACCGCAAAACTTGAGCTCACTCCAAGCTATTTTAAGAATAATCCCGTCAATAAGAGCAACTCGCTCCCATGACCAATTTTCTAGAACAGCTTCAATCTCGCTATGAATGGGAGACGAATGTTCTTGAACCAAATCAACCAGCTTCATTCCATATTCTTTTTGCTGATCACTAATCTCAATTGTACTCATCACCCCATTAAGAACAATTGATAGTGGCGCTTTTTGTTGAGCCATTGCATAAAGTAATTGCATCGCCATTACGCGCGATTGTCTTCTAGATTTCATGATATTTTTTTCAGGAGGTTTATCATTTCAATAGCTGTAAGAGCTGCCTCCCAGCCTTTATTTCCAGCTTTTAAGCCCGCACGGTCCATTGCCTGATCCACTGTATCAGTTGTCAAAACACCATAGATTATAGGTTTTCCGGAATCTAGAGCAATTTTGGCCACTCCATTAGTAACCCCACCTACCACTTGGTCAAAATGAGGCGTATCTCCACGAATAACAGCTCCGATACAAATAACAGCATCGTAATCAAGCTCAGCATATTTTTGCGCAGCAATTGGGATTTCAAAACAGCCAGGCACCCAAGCAATTGGAATTTCATTGGTATTCACTTCGTGTCTATTGAGACAATCAATTGCTCCACCCACAAGTTGTTTGGTTACGATTTCATTAAAACGAGCCGCAACGATGGCAATTTTAAGCCCTTTTCCAGTATAAAAACCTTCAATTTCTAAAGACATAATTTCCTCTATTCCTGATTAAAATTTTGATTTAGGGCATGGCCCATTTTTTCTTTTTTGGTACTTAAATATTTATGGTTAGAAGAATTGGCTTCAATCTCCACATTAATTACACTAGAAATTTCAAGTCCATGACCCTTTAAACCGGCAATCTTACCAGGATTATTTGTCATTAAATTCATTTTTGTCACTCCGAGGTTTCTCAAAATTTGAGCCCCAATTCCGTAACTTCTATCGTCCGCCTTAAAGCCCAATTCGACATTGGCTTCTACGGTGTCAAAACCTTCATTTTGCAGCTCATATGCACGCATTTTATTGGCAAGACCAATTCCACGACCTTCTTGAGCTCTTAAGTAAAGGACAATGCCGTTATTTTCATTGATATACTCAAGTGCATACGACAGTTGTTCTCCACAGTCGCATCTCAGGCTGCCAAAAGCATCACCGGTAAGGCATTCACTGTGTACTCGCACATTGACTGGACTTTGTAAAGAAATCTCACCCTTTACCATAGCTAGATGTTCAATTCCAGTTAATTTTTCACGAAATGAGTAGGCTTCAAAGAGTCCATGTTTCGTTGGCATACTCGGTTTAGCAATAAGTTCAACCAATGATTCTTTTTCACTACGATATGAGATTAAGTCCTCAATAGTAATCATTTTAAGATTGAGCTCTGCTGAAACTTTAACAAGATCATCATACCTTGCCATGGTTCCGTCATCATTCATAATTTCACATAAAACACCCGCGGGTTCTAAGCCAGCCAAGCGGGCTAAATCAACTGCAGCTTCAGTATGGCCAGCTCTGACTAATACTCCACCATCTCGTGCTTTAAGTGGAAATGTATGTCCGGGCGTGATGAAGTCTTTCGAACTAGCATTTGAATCAGCTAGAAGAGACGATGTGACAGAACGATCTTGCGCCGAAATCCCCGTAGTTGTTCCCTCTTTCGCTTCTACAGAAACAGTAAACGGAGTGTCATATTTTGAATTATTTTGACCGACCATCATCGGAAGATGCAGAGACTCTATTCTTTCAGCAGTCAAGGCAGTACAAATTAATCCACGGCCGTGTTTAGCCATGAAGTTGATTGTTTCAGGAGTAACACCTTGTGCAGCGCATATGAGATCACCTTCGGCTTCACGATTTTCATCATCTAAAACAATGATTATTTTACCTTGACGAATATCTTCAATCGCCTCTTCGATATTATTTAACAATTGGTTATCCTTCAGTCTTAAATTCTAATTGCCTAGCCACATGACGGGCAATCTGATCAATTTCTAAATTAATTTTAGTACGTGGCATCCAATGTCCAGCAGTAGTTCTGCTTAAAGTTTCAGGTATTAAAGCAAGCCTGATACGGTTCTCGATAACTTCTGCTACAGTCAAGCTAATCCCATCTAGGCAGACAGAGCCCTTGGGGATAATAAATTTCATCAATTTTTTAGGAACATTAATCCACACTTCTTGACCGGTGGCTTTAGGGATAATTTCTATCAGTTCTGCCATGGTATCAATGTGCCCACTGACGATGTGTCCACCCAATACAGTATTAAGCGTAGCAGCAAGCTCTAGATTAACAGGGCTGCCATTCAACAAATCATTGAGATTAGTCAAGTTGAGTGATTCAGATATCGTGGTAAACCACACTACCCCAGCTTCAATTGCAGTCAGAGTCATGCAAGCACCATTAATGGATAAGGAATCCCCGACTTGACTATTGCACACTAAGCCAAAAGTATCCACTTTAAAGATCTTTGCATCACCTTCTACTGTCACAGATTGAACTGTGCCGAGCGCTTGAATTATTCCTGTAAACATTACTTTTTACCTAAAATGAGAAATTGATCTTCTTTTGTCTTCCCAAATTTACAAATTTCAATTCCTGAATGGGGATTTGGATACCATGAATCAGCACCCCAAGGGCCATTTTTATCAATTTTTACACTTAAACTTCTTAAAAAAATCCATTTATCCCAATTTAAGGCCTTCCAAAGGTTTATTGCTGAATTTGGCCCTGGTTCAACCCAAATTTGGTGAAAGCCCTTTTCGCCTAAATTCTTCAGTATACTATATGAAATGATGGAGTCAGGGTTGTCATTTTCAACAAACTCAGCCTCGCCTTTGATATAATCCAAAAGCTTAAAATCCATTTTCAATTGATTTCGTGTACTAACCAATACCTTAGGTAAATAGTTATTTTCAAACTGACCCGCTAAATAGTTTCTGATATTCAATTGCGGTTGATCAATCCTAAGTGTATTTGCTCCGATTATAATCGCTTGCGAAGCTCTTCGACCTTGGTGCATTAAAGTATTCATCTCAGCTTGAGTAATTTTAACAGAAACCTGACCATTTGCATTCGATTGATTCATTGCACCGTTATAACTATGCGCTGTCTTGACTACAACCAAAGGTAAACCTGTTTTAAGCCAATGGAAAAAGCTTTCATAAAAATCATTTCCCCAGCTTAACAAGCAATCTTGATGAACATCAACTCCGTGTTGAATTAATTGGGAAATCCCCTTTCCAGATACAAGTGGATTGGGATCTACAGCACTAATGACGACTCTGGCAATTTTAGCTTCAATAAGCGCTAAACTACATGGTGGTGTTTTCCCATGATGGGCGCAGGGTTCAAGAGTCACATAAACCGTTGAACCTTCAGACATTGCCCCTGCCATGTTAAGGGCTTGAACTTCAGCGTGATTTCCACCGGCTTCTTGAGTTATGCCCCAGGCAATAATCTTCCCCGCCTTGACAATTAAAGCTCCAACCGATGGATTAGGGTTAGTAAAACCCAACCCTTGGGCCGCCAACTCAAATGCAAGTTTCATTAGACTTTCGTCATCCAAATGCGAGACATCAGAGTTTTTTTTAAAATTAAACCATTTTTGGAAAGGATAAAATACCACAAGCACTCATTTTATTTATTTTTGATTTATTGTTTTGATAGAATATAAAAATTGTGAAACCTTATTTAACAACATATTTCCTCAGCTTTTTTAATTCAATCGCCGCAAGCTTGATGTGGATTGGTCAATACTGGTATTTTCCAGAAGTCAACGTTTGGGCCCACTTCTTTCTTAGCTTGATTTCTTTAGTCATGGTTGGGTTAACTTTGATTATTCTAGGTATTCAAAAATCAAACAACCCTAACCTCAGTTTAGTTCAAACTTTACTGATTGTATTTCTAAATATTATACTCGGACTCGATGGCTTATGGTTTTTGATATTAAGTTCATCACAAATATTGTTTTAAAATGCTCATTTCTCAATTGAAAATATTTTCCATACTCTTCATGCTTTTAGCTCAAGGGTGTCTAAAAAAAGAGTCTAAAATAGAGAAGGACTTGAAAATCCAGCTGAATCAAAATAGGTGGAACTTATTGGTTTTTGAACCAAATATTACCATTGAAGAGCACCAAGATTCTCTTTTTAGTATCTCTGATAAACTGCTAAACGAATTTCTTCCATTTATTAGGTCGAATAAGGATTTGAGGTGGGTATATATTCCTCAAAAAAAATTCCCGCAGTTCTTCAATACAAACCAAGAAATGGGCCAAGTTCAATTGTGGCATTATTCTACGTTGAAACAATCAATGAGTTACAATCAGCTTGATTCAATGAAGGCTATCTTAAAAGAACTTAAAAGTAAATAATGAAAGTTAAAAGTACCACCATCCAGTGATTAATGTACCAAGCCAAAATGGAATCATAATTTTAGCTGCAAGTTTATGGACATTCTTTTTATTTGCTAAGCCCGTCCACAAAACTGTAATTAAAATGGGTAAAAGTGGTGTAGAAAAACACCTGTGTATAAACATTCTTGTTGGAGTCGTAAGTGGTGCGTAATCAAAGCCCATAAATACAGTAACAACAAGACCTACAACGCCTAAAAGAGTTGTCGATGCAGCAATAAAATTAAGACGCTTATGCAACACAAGGTTACCTTTGAGCACTGCTCTGACACCTATAAAAAACAATACTGTATTAATACTCACAACAATTTGAACGAACCTTAAATAGTAAACTTCTGGCGACATATTAGACCTTTAGAATCATTTTATCACAATAATACTTAATTTTATAGCGACTTTCACTCAAAAAAACAAATCAAAAATGAAACTTCTTTGGATTATACTTGCTTGGATATCACTAACACTTGGTGTTGTAGGCGCTTTTCTTCCTATTCTACCAACGACCCCATTTGTATTGTTGGCTGCATTTCTTTTTTCAAAAGGTTCACCTAGGCTTCACCACTGGCTTATAGGCCATCGACTTTTTGGACCTCCGATAAGAGATTGGCAAGCAGGCTTAGGCATTTCATTAAAAGCAAAAATCATGGCGATCATTATGATGTGGGTAAGCATCCTTTATTCAGCAAACTATCATGTACCAATTATATGGGTGAAAGTTCTGTTGGTTATAGTCGCAATAGGTGTGAGCATGTTTTTAATCAAGACCCCTACTAAATCAATCTAAAGCATACTTTTTTCTAAGGAATTTACAGCTTTTATAATAGCCTTAATAATTTCATCAATGGGTAAATACTCATCTCGAACTATATTACAGGACCCTTGATTTTCATATCAATTAGTGGATTTGCACCATCGCGCACCATATCTGTTGACAAAACCCCTAGAGCATTAGACCCTAAATACTCTGCAATACTTTCAAAGAGAACTTCAACAGAAGGCGCGTGACCATTCCGTTTATCGGTTGTCCCGAGCATGATTTGATACTGACCTCTAGACCGAATAACCCACATTTGTGTATCTCCAGGTTCACTTAAAATTTAACCTAGTATAACTCTAACGCCAGACTCCGCCTCCATAATACGATAAGCCGAAACTGAGTTGAGCCTATCAGCGCAGGACCGCGTAGCTCCCGCAGGTATATAAAAAATGAACTTGCCCCAAAGAGGCAGCATTGACAACCTCACTTACTTTAGATTGCATCAATATCTTATCCAATTCAGTATCAACAGGCTTCACATCTTCAAAAGGATAAGACTCAATTTGAATTGTGTCACCCGAATGCATATTCAACATTTGATTAACTTTAGCAGGGACAACACACAAGTCATTCATTTTTTCACTTGCTCTTAAAATTAGTGGATTTTAATTGATGCATTCGGTGCAAGTCGCGAAGCTACTTTACTTAAAGCTGTATCTCGTGTTTCAATGAATCGTTTAATTTTTTTCAAACAATCTTGAATTTGAGTTATCTTTAAATCTAAGAGGAAAATCATGACTTTAGATACACGCTTCATATTCGAATTACCAATTCCCTTACTTTTATTATTAAGTGCATTGATGTATTATAAAGGGTTATTTCAAAATAGTCAACTAAACAACAAAGTAACAGCAAGAGGGACTTATATACTGCTGTTTTCAACACTCTATATGTTAGGGATTGGTATATGTGCAGATATCTATAAGGGTCAATTCTTCATCTCATCACTATCGGATGCACTTCTTTATGCATTAAGTCTCATTGCCTTAACTCAATTATTGTCAGAATATTTTGGAAACAGTGGAAAATTAGGTGTTTTCACTGTCATTCCATTGTTTATTGGCAGCCTAATATTACCCTTTAGTTCTCATAAACCCTGGAGTATCGAAGATCCTTATTTTTCGCTCCACATCTTATCAAGTATTAGTTCATATAGCTTTTTCTTCATTGCTTGTATCTTCGCATTTATGCATCAATTGCTATGGAATAAGCTAAAGAAAAAAGAATTTGACACTCTATTTGCAGCATTACCAAATTATGAAAAAGTTGAAGTATACGCATTTATTTGGATACTTCTCGGCATTTTATCTGCTATTTTTTCAAGTATTTTCGGACTTCAATGGTGGGCACAAACCAATCAGGAAACATCTTTTCCGATTATTTCATTTTTAATATTTCTGCCTTTTGGTGTTGTCGCTCTGCTTCGATCAATAAATGTTTTAAATGGAATATTTTTCACACGTTCAATATTTATTGCAATGAGCCTGCTCCTAGTGAAACACTTTATAGGCCTGCATTAATCTTTTTTTTTGACTATAATCTTTCTATCGAGTCATCCGGGTGCAACATCCAATCTACCTCTTGAATATCACCCACTTTAGCCATCATCGTTTCACTTGCTTGCCAATCGAACGCAATTTTTTAATCACAATTACCGTCAAAGTTTTGTGTTAATATATGAACTTCTTCACGGTGTAATTCTCATAGCGTATTATCTATCCATTCAAGGTCTTTACCAATATGGTCTCCATAAGTGTCGGTCAAATTAATAGTAGTTATATTTGATACGCTACCAATAATCGAGACAAAAAATATCGAACTATATTAGTTAAAGATGTGTCTATGAATCACTAGGAGATAGACTTCATACTAGAAGTAGTCAAACAAATTCGAGATAAAAGATACAAGGTTGGTGGCTTATCGAATCGACTAGGAATTAATCAAGTAAATTTAAGGTCATGAATTAAAAAGTATGCTCCCACACAAGACCAACAAATAGAGCTCGCAGACCAACTTAACATTAAGAGGCTAAAAAAAAGCTCTAGAGAGCTGAAGAGGAACGGGATATATTAAAAAAGCCAGCCGTGTTCTTTGCCAACGAATCCGGGTAAGTTGCACCTTTATTAAGGGTGATACATTCGAGCATTCAGTGAGTCTCATGTGCCATATTTTGAAAGTTCAAGTGGGATACGAAAAACGAAAGGGGTTTTATGGTAAGTCGTCAGTCTTTGCAAAGAATCTACTCAAAAGAGACTTTCAAACGAATTCATCAAATCAAAAGTGAGTGACTGATATCACCTATATAAGAAATTTTAAATATGGTTATTCCTGTATACAATTGGAGACCTTTTTTCAAGAAAAATCGTGGGTTGGTAAATGTCTTCACAAATTAAAAATAACTTCATTATGAAAGCAATGACGATGGCTATCCGGAATCAAAAACCAGTATATGAAATTATAATTCACTCTGACCAGTGGTCACAGTGCACTTCCTATGAGTGGCGCGATTTCTTGAAAGAAAATAATATGAAAATGAGTAATAGCCGAAGAGGGAATTGCTTTGACAATACTGCTGCAGAAAGCTTCTTCTCATTATTAAAATGTGAGAAAATTAAGAAACAAATATTTAAAACTAGGGAGAAAGCCGATACAGAAATATTCGGATTCATTGAGTTGTTCAACAATCCAGTTCGACAACATAGAACATTGGGTATCATTTCGCCAAATCAGTTTGAATCAAACTACTTTATAAATAATAATAAAGGCGTCTAGATCCTTGTTAGCATGTCAGTAATAACATGACCCCGGTCACACATGATAAAGACAGTTGTTGTAACACTGAACGATGATGACAGTCTTGTACCCTCATCTGTTTGATTTCTAATAGTAGTTACATTAGACAAATCAATAGTGTGACCAATATATACACCATTAGTATCATAGATAATGAATGCAGTTACAGCGGCTTCAATTGAAGAAGATAACCTTACAGATTCATTTGAAAGTTCTCAAGGCCCAGTTGCACGTAGCCTTTCAAAATCATTAACTAACTATGAATCATCACTACCTAAAACAGCAGTAACATTAAGGTTCAAAATAAAATCACCCGCTTGAAAAGTGGTTTGATATGGCAAGTTTACTAGATTTAAAATTAATTTCATTTGATGTGATGGATTTGTATGAAAAGTATTAATTAATGTGTCTATCAAATTTTCAGGTTTAAAGTTGGGGGAAGCTTCTTGGGGAATCGCCAAATTTTTACTCATCATTACAACGTTAGCGGAGTTCGGAGAAGTAATGAAAAAAAATTATTTGACATCATAAATCCAGTAGCCGTAGCCTCAAGTGCTGACTTTAGTTTTTGTGCGCTGCCATCCCTTACAGATAGAGTATTCTGATTTCGAATAATTTCATTATCATCATCTTTGAACCGGATTGACTGCATTGTTATAGATACTGTTTCAGCATCAACCTCAATGGTAAACTCATCAATGGTAACAGATTCTTCATGAAGTCCTTAATCAGAAGGGTAATCTCGTCTTTTAGGATTTAAACCTTTCCAATATTTTTTTTACCCTTAAATTCTGCAAATAATAAGCTTGTAAGTTCCTCTATTTTATCGCCTCATAATACAACTTTTGTTGAATCATCTCATTTAAATGCTGCTAATGGTAGTAAATTGAATTCTGTATTTCTGCTCCTTAGGATTTCAATTTTTTGTTGCTTTTTGGTGTATCTTCTGGCGTGCCACCTATCATAATTTCTGCTATTAGCATAAGTACAGCAATCCATGCTGTATTAATACTTGGAGTCCAAGCTTTTAAGGTACTTTAATAAGTGGGTCTTGATTCTTCCAATTAACAAGTACTGTATTTAAGGCAGGTTATAAATGAGTCAATTGTTTATTAACAGAATAGTTGTTGAATAATTAAATCAAAAACCGATTTTGATCAAATAATTTTTTTAAGAAAGTTTGATGGGTCGCATCTAAATAAAGCACAACTTTTTCAATAATTTTTTAAGAACTATTTGTCTAACCGCTTAAATACTCAAACAAAAGGCCTATATTGTAAATCATTAGGAGTCTTCTGAAATGTCTGCTTCCGGATTTTATCAAAACTATAGACTAGTAACTCCAACACTTTATGTATGACCGAGGAATTCACGAAGAGATGGCGCATGGGGATTCAAAACATTGGTTAGTTAGATTCTAAAACTAAAACTGATACTCTTGAAAAAGAGAACGAACAGCTGAAAGTTGCTTTAGCAGAGCAGAGTTAG
>CAWVXU010000012.1:0-43455 GCA_963934255.1 uncultured Fibrobacterales bacterium | reverse complement strand
TTGAGCCCCTGCATCATTTAGGCAAAGTCCATTGAGAATCTTTGCAAAAGCACTCCAAGAAAGTTTAAGGGAACTATGATAATCTGCATCAGTACTTGACTCATAACCTTCAATTGCCAGAAACACATCCAAGCCATAATTGAAATCAACATCAATCCCCGAAGGGGCTTGTAAATCATTCTCAGGGTGAAAACTAGATCCCTCCGTCAAGACAAGCCAATCCGCAGATTGACTCCTTAGGTCAATAGTCATGTCTTTGGTAAAACCGACCGTATATAAGCTCAGCACAATAAAAAGAAAATTTAAGACTCGCATGAACACCTCTTAACCATGATATCAATATAAATCTTTGTTTACAGTAATATCATCAATTATAAAAAATCTTTTAAACCTTAATAGATAAGGGACTTAGAAAGGTATTCAACAAAATACTGAGAAAATGAGTTGTTTTTACTCTTTTGAGCTTTAAAGCAATTTAAGTCAATTTGGGTCAACACACCCTACCTTCTCTGATCTTACTTTAGCCTCAGATTGAATCAGCTCTCACTTAAAAGAGTATCAAGATGGTTTTTTAGAACAATGGCAAAATTTTCAAGAGAAAATCGAGAGACTCTTTGATGTAATTTTTGAACCTCAAATGGATGTGCTTTTATTTGATGAATAGCTGAAACAAAGCCATCAACGTCACAAGGATTATCCACTAATAGAGCAACATCTTTCAGATTTTCAGACAAAGCGGAAGTATTCGAAGAAACCACCTGAGTTCCACAAGCCATCGCTTCTAGAGGTGGATAGCCAAAACCCTCAAGAAGTGAAGTGTAAACTAGAGCATCGGCTAAGTTATATAATTCGCGGATATCAGAAAGTTGCAGTTGGTAATAATGCTGAACATTTAAAATATTATTATCGAATAAAAATTTATCAATCCAAGGGCTTAGCTCGCCTATACGGACAAACCTTGCATCAGGCATCGCCTGAGCAATCAGTAAAAATGTTTCAATATTTTTTCGCGGCTCATCTAAACAAATCGTCAGGTATACTGAGTCGTTGGCTTGGAAGCCCCACTTGGACTTTAATTTTTGATGAACAAACTGATCAAGGTTTTCTAATTCATGAAGTTTTTTTGAGTCAGGTAAACTATCATTTAGGATTGGAAAGAAATCTTCGGTGTGAATGACACAACCTACAATGACTTCACTTTTTTCAAATTTAAAATGTTGATGGGTTTCATTTTTTGAATAATTTGAATTATATAAAAAGCTATCAGCCACTAGTATCGGGTTGATAAAGAATCGATTAATCAGCTTATACTTCAAGCTAGTCGGGTAGAGTGTTTCAGCAAACATATCGTGAATCATCACCGTTGTCTTGACTTGAGGGAAGGCTTGGTGAATAGACTGAATAATAAACCCAAGCTCCGGACGAATAGCAATCACCAAATCAGGTTTGAAATCCTTTACAATTCTCTTGACTCCATGTGGGTATATAAAAAAACCAAAAATAAACTTCGGTGAATAAACTTCAAATCCCTTTAAACTTTGACCTTTTTTAAAATATTCGGGAGAAGTTAAATAGCATGTCGATACCTCGTATTCACCATCTATTGCTTGAACATAGCTCGCTGCAATCCGACCAAAACTGGTGAAGGGCGACTTATCCAATAAGATTAAAACTTTCTTCTTAGGCGTTTGCATTTTAATCCCGCCCCTTTTCTAAAAAGTGTGGTGAACCTCGTCTCCCTTGGTGAAAGTCTCTCATCCCCATGAGAATAGACCAAACCTTTTTTAGACCTGACTTTTCTAAAATCAAGGTTTCAAAAAATTCTTTTTTTTCTTGATGCTTCTCTGTTTGAATCCACTGAACTTCTGATGGATATTTAGACCATAGTAAACGTCGATTTCTAGCAATCAACCTTCTTCTCCATGCACTATGATTAGATATATGACGATGACCCCTCATAAAAAATCGGGACTCTTTGGTGGTCGCACCTAAACTATGAGTTAATAAAACATCCTCACACATTATTCGTTTGAACTCTGCACTTTTCAAATGAAAACAATATTCATGGTCAAATCCATCAAGCCAAAAATCCTCATCAAAACCATTTAGTGTTAAAAAAACTTTTAAGCTTAAAAGACATCCCGATGACATGACAACTTCAACTTCAGAATAGTTTGGTACTGCAGAATGTTGATCTGCAGACTGACCTTGAAACAATCCATCACCTAGATGAAGTCGTGGAGCAAACAATCCAACATCTTTAAAATTGACATTCACATCATTTGCTGTGTAAGTTGTAGAAGCCTCATAAGCCTCAGAAGATTCAAGCATGCTTTTGATAAAATCTGCATCTGCTAAAGTATCTTGATCAAGTGTGAACATCCATTGATAGCCCTCACTTTGTGCTATTTGAGCAGCTCGATTATAAGCGACACAAATACCTAAGTTCGAACCTAAATGCTGATACTGAATTCTATCTGTTTGGAGAAACTGTCGAACTTCAGCCGAAGGAATACTAGTGGCATTTGTAGTTGGTGTATTATCCATAAGAATCAGCTTTGGACATACTTCAAGAAGGCTTTCTAGACGAGCACAAAGGCTAGGCCAGTCAGGATCAAATAACACCATTGCTACGCAGAACTTCAACTCAACCATCTCTCATTTTGTATATTCTCAATTACTACAAAGTAACAATTTATCACTCCCGGGCACTTGATGAAACCATTCTTTAGCATCCTCATGATTAACTATAAAGGATTAAAACATCTCAAGGAGTGCCTCCCTAGTCTTAAAAATCAAACTTTTAAAGATTTTGAAATAATATTTGTCGACAACGACTCAAATGATCAGTCGGTAGCGTGGGTTCAAAATTTCCTAGACCAAAATAAAATCTCCGGAAAAACAATGAACTCTGGCGCCAACCATGGGTTTGCTGGTGGAAATAATTTCGGGTTACCGCATTGCCATGGTGAATGGATATTTTTCCTCAACAACGATACTTGGCTTCCACCTGATACATTTCAAAACTTAGTGAATGGAATTCAGGCACACCCAAATGGACGAGTTTTTGGGCCTCAAATGGTACAATTAGCTCACCCCGAGCTTGTTGATTCTGCAGGTGATACCTTATATACTTCAGGCCCGTCATTTCAATCTTATGGCGAATCTATATTACTTCCACAATTTCAAGGTGATTACAATATCACTTCTGTATGTGCCGGTGCAGCAATTTACCATAGCAGTGTGTTGAGTGAAATCGGTTGGTTCGATGAAGACTTCTGGCTTATCTTTGAAGATGTGGATTTGAGTTTACGAGCACAAAATGCTGGCTATCAAATCATGATGTTATCAAAGGCTAAGATACACCACAAGGGGTCGGCATCCATAGGTAAAACTTCAAATATGGCGCTTTATTATGGCACTCGAAACATCCACTGGGTCAGGATTAAAAATTATCCAACAAGTACACTGATCAAGTACGCCTTGTATGTTGGCTTTTGTAATCTTTTTGCCATCAAAGGTGCCTTTATAAGAGGTCAAGGCTTCTTGTGGTTCAAAGCCAAGTGTGATGCCCTCAAAATGTATCCTACTATGTGGAAAAAACGTCAAACAACACGAAACCACCAAAGTTTAAACGGTCACGAATTTGAGAAACTGCTTCGCAAAGGTTGGTTTGTCGAAAGAGTTTTCCATCATGCTCGTGGTGGTGATAAAAAAAAGATTTAAAAAACCTCTACTATTCAGCGAGGCTTCCTTCTATAAGACCACCATGAGACACTTGCCATTGTCTATGAGCCATTGCTGCAAACTTTTGATCATGCGTCACATAAACAAAAGACTGTCCCATTTTTGTATTTAGATCCATAAAAAGCTGATGGAGCATTTCTGAATTATCTTCATCTAAATTCCCTGAAGGCTCATCTGCAAAAATAATCTTAGGATTATTCATTAGAGCGCGAGCAACTGCAACTCGCTGACATTCTCCACCTGACATCTCGGCCGGGAAATGTTTTGATCTTTCACTCATACCAACTGATTCAAGTAATTCTAAAGCACGCTGAGTGTTCGGTTTACCACCTTGTAATTGAGAAGGTAGTTGTACATTTTCAAGCGCAGTCAGTTCGGGTAAAAGATGATGGAATTGGAAAATAAATCCAACTTCATCACGACGATAAGAATCAAGGTCTTTGGCACTTAATTCAAAAACATCTTCGCCTTCGAAGTATACTTTACCTTCACTTGGTTGATCAAGAGACCCCAAGATATGAAGTAATGTCGACTTACCAGCGCCAGAGGTTCCTGTGATAGAGATGACTTCACCTTGGTGAACTTCAAGGTCAACACCTTTAAGGATTTCAAGACGAGAACCCGTGTCCTCAAACCACCGTTTGAGTCCAATTCCCTGAATCAAAGGTTGAGCGGCTCGAGTTTTATTTAATTCAATTGATTCAACATTATTCATGACGAATAGCCTCCAAAGGATTGTGTTTGGCAGCTTTTCGAGCAGGGAGGATAGTCACACCGAGTGTTAATATATTGCCGACAACAAATACCATAATAATATCTGACCATAGCACTTCAACAGGGAAAACCGAGATCATGTATACGTCTGGTGGGAGTTTGATGAATCCCCATTTCTGTTGAGCTAAACAAATTAACACACCAAAAACAGTTCCAAATAAAGTCCCAAAAAAACCGACAAAACCACCTACCATGACAAATATTCTCATAATGGATTGAGAGGAAACACCCATCGCTCGCAAGATTCCAATTTCTCTTGTCTTTTCAATCACAACCATAATGAGTGATGAAATGATATTGAAAGCTGCAACTAAAATAATCAAGCAAATGGCACCACCAAAAAGTTTCTTTTCAAGACGCATCCATTTGAGTAAGGTCTGATTTTTGGCTTTCCAGTCAAGTGTATAGAAGGGATAACCAAAAAGACCTTTGATGCGAAGAGCCACAGTCTCTGCCTGCCAAGGATCTTTGACAATCGCTTGAATACCATGAACTTTAGGACCGAGCCCTAATAAACGTTGTGCTGTTGGGATAGATACATAGGCTAAGTTTGCATCATACTCATACATCCCCGTTTCAAAGATTCCACCTAATTTATACTGAACAAGCTTCGGGGTCGTCGCTCCCATACCATCAGGGCTTTGGAAAGTTTGAAGTATTAATTTGTCACCAATTTTAACCGCTAAACGATTAGCAAGCACTGAACCAAGCATCATACTAGGTTTCTTTCGTCCATCAGTATCAAGTAGAGAATCTAGACCATAAACACCTGCTGTAATTTTATTACTCAGGTCCACGACCTTCTTAGACTGATCAGCATCAATACCATAAACAACGATACCATCATTGGCACGCTTTGACGAAATCCCTACTTTTGAAATAATAAAAGGAGCTGCACCAATCACCTCTGAATCCAACTCAACTTGTCTTGTAATACTATCATAACTACCAAAAGCTTTATGATGATATTGCATCAATTCAAAGTGAGCATCCTTCCCCATCATCTGGGATGTGACTTCTTTTTCAAATCCATTGATTGCAGACAAGACAACGACGAGCGCCCAAGTCCCAATGGCCACACCCATTAATGAAAATAAGGAAATGAGGGTGACAAAGAAAGACTTCCTTTGTCCACCAAGATATCTCCAAGCTAATTGCCATTCAAACCTGTTCATAATAGATTAAGACTCTGGTTTCATGAGAGGAAACAATAAGACATCACGAATTGTAGGAGAATCAGTTAAGACCATCACCATACGATCAATGCCAATACCTACACCACCCGTTGGAGGCATACCTGATTCAATTGCATGTAAAAAGTTTTCATCAATTGGATGAGTTTCGTCCTCACCACCTCGACCACGCTCGACTTGCTCTTCAAGTGCTTCGCGTTGAAGAATAGGATCATTCAGCTCAGTATATGCATTGCCGATTTCCATGCCGCAAATATAGGGTTCAAATTGCTCAACTAGATCTGGGTTGTTACGATGACGCTTACAAAGTGGAGTTGACTCTTTAGGGAAATCAGTAATAAATGTTGGTTGAATAAGCTTGTCTTCACAAAGCTCTTCAAACAAAGAAAGTATTGCTTTACCACGAAGGAAGCCACCATCTAGTTTGATATGGTGTTTTTCCATCTCAGAGATAAGGTCATCGTCAGACATTGATTCAACATCAATCCCACCTATAGTCTTTAAAGCATCATAACAGGTCATTCGTTTCCAAGGGGCTTTAATATCAATTTTGTTACCCATGAATTCAATTTCAGTTGTTCCATTGGCAGCGATACAGGCTCTTTCCCAGATAGTTTCAAAGTGAATCATCATGTCGTTGTAATCTGCGTAGGCTTCGTAAAACTCAACGGCGGTAAACTCAGGGTTATGAGTTCTATCCATGCCTTCGTTACGGAAGTTACGAGAGAATTCAAATACCTTTTCAAGCCCCCCCACAATACACCGTTTTAAATAAAGTTCATTTGAAACTCTTAAATAAAGTTGGATATCAGCAGAGTTATGATGAGTTTCAAAAGGACGCGCATTGGCCCCACCATAAATTGTTTGAAGCGTAGGTGTGTCAACTTCTAGATATCCGCCATCTTCGAGGTAACGGCGAACAGTAGATACAATACGTGATCTTTTGAGGAAGGTGTCACGTACGCCATCATTTAGAGTTAAGTCAATATAGCGATGACGATAGCGCGTATCAACATCTTTAAATTCATCAAAAATAGTTTTGTTACCATCGGCATCAATTTTTTCTTTGGGTATAGGAAGCGGACGAACTGCTTTGGCTAAGATTTCCATCTTGGCCGCTAGTACAGAGAATTCACCTGTCTTAGTCATGAATCCTTTACCTTCAACACCTACCCAGTCACCTAGGTCCATCAGCTTGACAATTTCGTAATTGCCTTCTTCAACTTCAGTTTTAGCTGCAAGAATTTGAAGGCGACCTTCTTGGTCTTTTAGGTGCATAAATGCCATTTTACCACGACGGTTAAATCGAACAATACGACCTGCAAACCTAACGACTTCTTCAGATTCTAGAAGTGCTTCTTGATTATTAATTAACTCACTAGAAGTGTGAGTGCGGTCAAAATTATACGGATAAGGGTTTATACCCATTTCTCTTAAAGTCGCTAGTTTCGCAAGACGTGCGTCTACTTGATCATTTCTTTCCATAGCCATTATACTTCTTCTCCGGTGGATAATAGGAAGGCTTCAATGAAGCGTTGAATATCACCATCAAGCACGCCTGAGGCATCTGAGGTTTCTTCGTTAGTTCTGAGATCTTTTACCAAATTATAAGGGTGCAAAACATAGTTTCTGATTTGCGATCCCCATTCAATCTTGCGTTTCTCAGCAAGCTTCTCATTGCGTTTGGCTTCCTCTTCCTCACGCAACTTTTGGTAAACCATCGATTTTAAAATCTTTAAAGCGGTGTCTCTATTTTTAATCTGAGACCGCTCATTTTGACAAGTCGAAACACAACCTGTTGGGGTATGCGTCATTCGAACTGCCGAATCTGTTTTGTTAATATGTTGACCGCCGGCGCCAGAGGCTCTATAGGTATCAACTTTAATATCCTTAGCATCAATCTCAATCTCAATATCTTCCATGACCGGATAGACATAAACACCTGCAAAACTTGTATGTCTACGAGCAGATGAATCAAAAGGGGAAATACGAACTAGACGATGTACACCAATTTCAGAACGCAAATATCCAAAAGCGAATTCTTGGTTGACTTCCATGGTAGCAGACTTAATTCCAGCCTCATCACCATCTTGTACATCGAGAATTTTAAAAGGCCATTTTTGTTTTTCAAAATATCGGGTATACATGCGAAATAGCATGTTGGCCCAATCACAAGATTCTGTACCACCAGACCCTGGATTGATAGTGACAATGGCTGTTAAAGAATCATCTTCACCATCCAACATTTTTTTAAGCTCCAGGGCTTTGAGGTTGGACTCGGTTTCGGCTAATTCGACTAATAAAGACTCTTTGAGTTCATCATCAGATTCTTCTTTAGCCATTTCATACATGTCATCAATATCTTTAACTTGATCAACTAACCTATTCCAAGTCTCAATCCAAAACTGAAGACTTCGAATTTTCTTTAAAACAGCTTGTGCTTTATCATTGTCTTTCCAAAAGTCTTCAAGTGTGGATTCTTTCTCTAGAACAAGTAACTCTGCCTCTTTTGTAGGAAGGTCAAAGATACCTCCGTAGATCTTCTAGACGTAGCAATAATTCTGCTGCTTGAGCTAGAGCCACTACTTGGCTCCTTGTTGTCTTTTCATAGCCTCAGCCATAGCCTTCATATCGGGCTTGTATGATTGATCGAAATATTCAACTTTGTATTTAGACTTCAAATCATTTAGCAGGCCTTGAAGTTTAGTCATACGTGCTTGCTCAGCTTCCATCATCATTGCATATTGGATGCGTTGGATATTTGAATCATAAGTACCGTCGTTACGCATGAAAAGTTGTACAATAACTAGACGACCTTTAGCTCCTGTAAATACAGATGATACTTCACCTACTTTTAATTGCTTAAAAGCCTTCAGGTATGATGAAGGGAAGTCTTTTGATTTTTGAGGTCCAATTACTCCGCCTGTTTCACGAGCCTTAGGGCTATTTGAGTATTGAGCTGCAAGTTGACGCATATCCACGCCCGCTTTAACTTGAGCTGCTAGACCTTTTAAGATTTCTTTTTTGTTGGCTATGTCTGTAGCTTTTTCGCCAGGTGTTTTATCAAAATAAATTTCAACTGCAGCAAGTGAATCATTTATGATTGCAGTAGCTTTATATTTACTGTAGTAAGCCTTCATTATTTTTTCAGTTGGAGGCTGAGGGTAAGGAGCTAGCTTCTCTAACATAACCTCAGTTGAAATTTGGCGTTCAATTTTAGCTCTAAAGTCTTTAAGAGTTATCCCAAGCTTGACTAAGTGCTTATTAAAGGCGTCTTCAGATGGTAGTTGTTTTTTGAGTGTTTTGATTGTCTCATCGACTTTACTTTTGGGTGCTTTGACATTTTTGGCTTCTGCCTCAAGTGCTAATAACTCTTGAGACACAAGGTTGACAACCACCATTTGCTTCATTTGATTGATAGCTTGAGGTGGAACTTGGCGTCCTTTAAATTGTTGTCTAGCCAAGGCTTGAACCATTGTGTCAATCTTACCACTTGTAAATTGAGTCTTGCCCACACTAAATACAGGAAGGTTGCCTACGTTTAACATTTGAGCAGAAATATTCATGCTCAAAACTAAAATTACTAAAATTAACCCGTTTTTCATCTAAAACTCCATTTTCATCGTCGCCACAATATAGAAAATTGAGAATATAAAAAATTTGATTCTTTTGGCGAAAATGACTCTAAATTGAAAATAATCCGCGCATTTGCACACTCAGATACTGATAAACTCAATATCCTTGATGTTAAGCTCACTCTCTTCAGTTTCCATATCTATTAAAGAACCTTAGCCACCTAAACCTAAGCTTATATCATAAATAATCAAATTGACTGGGCGACCACTCAAGATTATCGAAATAGACTTTAAATGCATCAAAGTCAACATCTCGATCAGGCCTTTTTATAGGAATATTTTTACGTTGAAACTGATCATCTAAAAATTCAAGCTCATGAGCCTTGGATTCAATGTCAGTCCACAAGTGCAGTTTTCCATCACAAAGTATGTAGTCAATACCAAATTCCAACTTGGAATTATCGGCACGCTTGGCTAGGTGAAGACAAAGGGAGATGATATCGTCAACATGAATTAAATTGACGGAAACTTTCTTTAAGGAAATGAGACCTTTTTTAAGCCAAGTCATTGGGTTTCTATTAGGACCATGAATGCCCGCTAATAATAAACGAGAAGCACCTGCTTTGACAAGCCGTAATTCTCGTTCATTTCTTAAATCATCTGAATTAAAGTGGCTGTTTTGAAGTGGGTTTATTAAATGTTGGACATTTAAACTCCCCCATGACCCAAGAACGATAAACTTTAACTGAGAATTTTGATGAAGTTCAACCTCATTTAGGAAAGTTTCCCAATGTATTTGGCTAAGTTTTGATAACGGAAAGGTAATGAGAACCACATTTAAGCTAGCACCTACTGCAGTTGAACTCGTGTAGTTTTTTATTTCATCTAAGAAAATAGATGCCGTTTTTCTTGAATTCAAAATTTCTTCTGGATTCCAATTTTTTAATCTCAGCTCTGTATCCAAATCACTTGGTGTGACTTTTTTCCTAGTATAAACAACGCACCTTTTAGGATGTAAACTAAAAAATCTATTTGCGCAATATCCCGCGCCGAATATGTGGAATGTAGCACTCACTTAAACCTCTTCTAGTACCAGTAGTTTAACCTTACGAACATGTTCGATTTCAATTGTTTTACCACTAAATTCTTGTGTACGGTCTTCCCCATCAATTTGCACCGACTCACCTTTGGGTATACTCAACTTCACACTACTAGCATGGTGACAGGGAAGGTAAAGATTTGTAATCAGTTTTTGAATAGGAGCTCCCATTGTCGTCATCATACAAGCAATATATTTGATCAAACTTTTGGCTGGGACAATTTCTAAATAGGCATCATTATAATCTGAGTCTCGAAATGGGTTCGCTCCACCTCCGTAGCTAGGGATATTACCAATTATAATTGAACGTTTTCCACTTAAATCTACCTGGTGTTTTTGGCCGCCTGCCGATGTGTATTCTAATAGGGTACCTTGACCCAAGCGATGGTTGTATACTCGAGCAAATATCACTATGTAATAGAGTTTATTGAGCCAAACAGCTTTCCAAGGTAGCTTGCCCGCAGCACGAACTTGATTAAATTCCATCGCAACTCGTGCATCAACACCAGCTGAGAGATAAGCTGAGAGAGTTTGCTTGCCATTGACTGACCATAGATCAAATTTTCTTGAACCCGATGACATCAACTTACGAATTGTATTGAGTAGCCCACGATTATGATAATTATGAAAAATATTCATCACTCGAGCAAGATCATTGCCTGTGCCTAGTGGGATAAGTCCTACTTCAACGTCCAAATCTAAGTTTCTTGCAAGGCACGTCAGTACATCACTCATCGTGCCATCGCCACCGACGGCAATTAATTTGTGAGTGTCTTTAATCAGATCAAAAATTTGTGTCTCAATATTTTCCAAAGAAGTGAATTCAGCCGCCCACTGAGTTGTATCCAAATCAAATGACGCCATTATCTCTGGAAGATAAGTAGCTAAACGACGACCTTCGCCGCCACCCGAGAACGGATTGATAAGAAAACTCACTTCTTTCATATTAAGAAGCCTGGTCTAAATATTGGTTTTTTACTCGAATATACTTAGCGGCCATTTTACGATTGGCTTCAATTTCTTCTCGAGTAAGTATGCGAATTACTCTAGCTGGGCTGCCCATAATCAGAGAGCCCACATTAAATGTCTTACCTGGAGGTACGATAGAACCAGCTGCGACAATTGAGTCTTCACCAATTTTGGATCCATCCATAATAATTGCACCCATACCGATAGTCACATTATCACCCACTTCACAAGCATGAAGTATTGCATTATGCCCTATAGTGACATCATTACCCACTTGAACTCCGAATTTGTCAGACACATGGAAAGTACAATTGTCTTGTACATTGGTTCGGCGACCAATAACAATGGAGTTGATGTCGGCTCGAAGAACGCTATTAAAAAATACGGAAGAATCTGTACCTAGATTGACCCGACCAATCACTTTAGCGCCTTCTGCGATAAAAACATTTTGACCTAGTATGGGTTCGTATTCTTTGAATTTCATCTGTTTTCCTTATTTGTATTTGCATTATAAAGTAAAAAAATGCCTACAAAAAAAGGCTGCTCCCTCAATATAAGGAAGCAGCCTTTGATTTTATCAAAAAGGCCAAAACTATTTAGCTACAGTAGCCCAAAGGTATTCCCGGTTCAAACGGGCAATGTTTGAAACAGAGATTTCTTTAGGACATGCCGCTTCACACTCGTATTGATTAGTACAATTACCAAAGCCTTCAGCATCCATTTGAGTAACCATTGCAAGAGCGCGCTCTTTGCGTTCTGGTTTGCCTTGAGGAAGTAAAGCTAAGTGAGAAACTTTAGCTGCTACAAATAGCATAGCAGAAGCATTCTTACAAGAAGCGACACATGCACCACAACCAATACAAGATGCGGCGTCAAATGAGGCGTCTGCTTCTGATTTTGGAACTGGAATTGAATTGGCATCTTGTGCATTACCGACGCTGATTGATGTATAACCACCCGCTTCAATAATTCTATCGAAAGATGAACGGTCTACTGCCAAATCGCGAAGTATTGGGAATGCTGATGCACGCCAAGGTTCTATTACAATGATGTCACCATCAGAGAAAGAACGCATGTGTAATTGGCATGTAGTCGTGCCCAGTTCTTTTCCGTGTGCTTTACCATTAATCACCAAAGAACACATACCACAAATACCTTCGCGGCAATCATTATCAAACGTAATTGGCATTTTATTTTCGAGGATTAATGTCTCATTCACCACGTCCAACATTTCTAGGAAAGACATATCCGGAGAGATGTTAGCAGCTTCATATTCTTCAAACTGACCTGAGTCAGAGACGCTAGCTTGACGCCATACTTTTAAACGAAGATTCATATTTCCGCTCATTATTTGTAGCTCCTCTGGGTTAATTTCACATACTCGAATTTCAAGTCTTCTTTGTGAAGTACTGGATTCTCATCCACACCTTTGAATTCCCATGCCGCAGCATAAGAATATTTATCATCTTGACGCAGTGCCTCACCGTCTTCAGTTTGAGACTCTTCTCTGAAGTGTCCTCCACATGATTCTTCGCGTTGCAGAGCATCAAATGCAAATAGTTCTGCAAATTCTAAGAAATCAGCTACTCGTCCAGCGTGTTCTAAACTCACATTGAGCTCTTCACCCGTTCCGTTAACTTTAATTTCTTTCCAGAATTTTTCACGTAACTTTGGAATCAACTCTAGAGCTTTATTAAGCCCCTCTTCATTGCGCGCCATACCACAATAGTCCCACATGATGTTTCCTAATTCACGGTGAATTTCACTAGAAGTTATAGTACCGTTTACAGCAAGAATTTTATCTTGGAAGGCCTTGACTTCTAATGCGCTTTTTTCAAATGCAGAATCATCAGTAGTCAGTCCATCAGGAGTATGTGCAGCAAGGAAGCCACCTATAGTTGTTGGAAGTACGAAGTACCCATCCGAAAGACCTTGCATAAGTGCAGATGCACCAAGGCGGTTTGCACCGTGATCTGAGAAATTTGCTTCACCTACGCAAAATAATCCTGAGACATTTGTTTGAAGGTTATAATCAACCCAAAGACCACCCATAGTATAGTGAACTGCAGGGTAAATTTTCATTGGTTCTTCATATGGATCTTCATCTGTAATTTTGTGATACATATGGAAAAGGTTACCATATTTGGCTTTGACAGCACCTTTACCAAGGCGTTTGATCGCTTCAGCAAAATCAAGATAAACAGCAAGACCGGTAGGGCCAACCCCAAGGCCATCATCACATACCATTTTGGAATTTCGAGACGCAACATCACGAGGTACTAAATTACCAAACGAAGGGTAGCGTTCTTCTAAGTAGTAGTTGCGATCTTCTTCTTTGATTTCATTGGCTTTAAGTTTGCCTTGTTGTACTTGTTGAGCGAGCTCAACTGTACGAGGAACCCATACACGTCCATCATTACGTAAAGATTCAGACATAAGAGTTAGCTTAGACTGATGATCACCAGAGACAGGGATACAAGTTGGGTGAATTTGGGTGTAACATGGGTTAGCAAAGAATGCACCCTTTTTATGTGCACGCCAAGTAGCGGTGACATTCGAGCCCATTGCATTTGTTGATAAGTAGAATACGTTTCCATAACCACCAGTTCCAAGCACAACTGCATCACCGACGTGTTTTTTGATTTCACCAGTGATAAGATTACGAGTAACGATACCACGGGCACGGTCGTCTTTAATCACAACGTCAAGCATCTCTGAGCGAGTATGTAAAGTCACAGTTCCTTTTTTAACCTGTCTCATAAGAGATTGGTAAGCACCAATTAAAAGCTGTTGACCTGTTTGCCCGCGAGCATAAAAAGTACGAGAAACTTGAGCTCCACCAAATGATCGGTTGTCTAGAAGACCACCATATTCGCGTGCAAAAGGAACACCTTGAGCTACACATTGGTCGATAATGTTAGTTGATACTTCAGCTAGGCGGTATACGTTTGCTTCACGTGAACGATAATCGCCACCTTTTACTGTGTCATAAAACAAACGATAAACTGAGTCACCATCACTTGGATAGTTTTTCGCTGCGTTGATGCCACCTTGCGCTGCGATTGAATGTGCACGACGAGGTGTATCTTGGAAACAAAATGCATCTACATTATACCCAAGTTCACCTAAAGTTGCAGCTGCTGCTCCACCACCAAGACCTGTCCCTACAACGATGACATTGTATTTACGCTTGTTGGATGGGTTGACCAATTTAGTGTTAAATTTATGTTTAGTCCAAAGTTCTTGGATTGGACCTTCTGGTACTTTGCCGTCCATTGCGGCGCCGACTACTAATTCTTTAGTTAAATCCATTCTTAAGCTCCTCTTACCATAACAGTGATAATAATAATTGAGTTTGCAACGGCAATAAAGGTTGCATAAGCAATTGCTAGCTTGTCAAATTTGTCGTTGTACTTTGGATGATTGAGTCCAAAAGTTTGGAACATCGAAGATACCCCATGACGAAGATGAAAACCCATCACACCCATGGCGACAATATAAATCGCAGAATACCAAAGTTGAGAAAATTCTTCAACAACTAATTTGTAAATATCGCGCATCACCACACCATCAACCGTGGTCACATAATAAGCTCCATTTCGGAAGGTCGATATATGTAGGATTAAGAAGAGCGCAATCAAAATACCAGTTGGTACCATTGTAAAAGAGGCAATGCCTTTGTCGCCCTTACAAGCCTTTACATTATAGGCTATTCCACGAGCTTTTTTGTTCTCTGCTTTAGTCTTGATAGCAAGAGTGATATGTACTAGAACAATCAAGGTCAAAATGACTTCAACTGTATAGTATATGGCTTTGTTTGCAGTCAGCAAATGAGCATATTTGTTAAATGAATCTGCATCTTGTAATAATAGTGGCAGCTGACCAAGTAAGTGTCCAAGTAAAAATAAGGATAGGACCGCACCAGTTTTAGCCATAATTTGCTTTTTCCCTATGGAGGAACTAGCATATTCTTTAATCCATGACATGAAGTTGTTTTCCTTTCTTACATCGCTATGGTTTTTGAAATTTTATAGTCGACAATTTCTGATTCGTTGAACCAATAAAGCATCTCTCGCTTGGCGCTTTCTTCAGAATCTGAAGAATGTACGACATTCATTCGCGTATTTGGAGCAAAGTCATAGCGAATAGTGCCCGGAGCGGCTTCGTCAGGATTGGTTGCACCATTGATAGCACGAGCAGCTGAAACCGCTTCATTACCAGCCAAAACAGCCATGATAGTTGGCCCTGAGCTCATAAATTCTACCAATGGCTGGAAAAACTCGCGCCCTTGATGCTCTGCGTAAAAGCCTTCAACTTGATCTACGGTGGGTTGAAGTATTTTAATTGCACATACACTTAGGCTAGACCCTTCGTATCGTCCTAATATTCTACCAATGAGTCCGTTTTGAACCCCATTGGGTTTGATCATGACAAAAGTCTTTTGCATAAACACCTCCTATACTGACTTAGTTACAAAAATAGCTTAAAATTGCCCAAACTTGCTAATTCTAAACTGAAATCAACACAAATAAAAGACATATTGTACTAAAATGGCTTTGTTTTGGACTACTTGCCGAGATTATCCATTATTTTCTTTAAATGGGTTCTTCCACTTTTGAGGTCTTTTAACAAAACATCAGCGTCATCACTTAGTTCAGTCTTTGGATAATTTGCCAACATAAATTCAAACGACTTAATTGCTTTATCGTCCTTTTTTAAGTTTTCATAAAAAACATATCCTTTGAGGAAAGCAGCTCGGAAAGCCATTGGTGATTTTGGCCAATGTATAAGAATTTTATCATATGCCATAATGGCGTGATTGTACAGCCCACGAGTTTGCATAATTTTAGCATATTGGTAATACGCTGAATCTAATTTCGCATAATCGGGTGCTACATGGAAAAGGAAATCAAATAGATTAATTGCATTTTTTCCATCTATCACTCTGTTAACATTTTCTTTTGCCAAACTGCGCTTTTGAAGAACTAAAGCTTCCTGATAAATACTGTCTATGGATAATTTCCAAAAGCTATTGAGACTAGAGTCAACAACGAGCTTATTAGTGTTCATCAATTGAAATAGTTGCTGGTCAAGCATTCTACTAGTTAATTTATTATAGTTCCCCACATAGAGTTGCTTATGGTTTTTGGGGTCTTTAATCGTCCCTTTCCATGCTGACTGACTTAAATATTTCCAATCTAATTCACTTATAGTAGACAACACTTTTAAATCTTTTAGCGCCGCATCAAAATCGCGATGATTGACAATTTCTGTTTCGGATTTATAAAGAGCTTGTAGTGTCTTGTAATCAGCTTGAATATTTGTAAAAGCTAGCTCCTTTTCATATTTCATTGACCAAAAAGAATCTTTCAAAAGTTTAATTTTAACCTTAATTTCTGGTCTTAATGTGAAGCCATGATTGTTTGCTTCACTTCCAAATAATTTCAACGAAATAAGGTAATCAATGAGGTCTTCTTTTTTGACTCTGCTACGTGCACTTGGAGCAAGCTCATTAAGGACTTGATTCCAATCAAAACCAGTAATAAATTCCATGTTGTCTTTTGATTTCACAAGAACAACACTCGCATCCATATTTTCAACTTGACCATTTTTAATCTTTAATTCAATTGATCGTTTAACCCTTTCAAACTCTTTTAGCTTGGGTGCTTTGTAAGCTTCAACATAGATAAACACTTTACCTTTAGCAGAAACCAAACTCTTCTTTAAAAAACCAGTTGAACTAGAGTTTAAAGACTTCTCAAGTCCTCTCACAATTCCAAAAGATTGAGGCATAGAATTTTTTGCAAGGACCCAGCCCATATCAACAAAACCTAAGGCTTGTAGTTCCGGTAGTGATTTTTTTTGAACGTTTACCGTATCCAATTTGGATTCTTGAACTATCCATAATTTCCATTTAGCCTGTGACATATAATCTTGCGGATTTTCCTGATAAATTGCAATACTCTGTGTCATTAAGTCATTAGCCTTAGTCTTGTCTTCTATTATTTTTATTTTGTACTTTAACTTCAAAGAATCCATCAAATTTTTATGTGTTAATTGCTGGTATTGACCCACAAACTTTTGCAACACATCATCTTTGGCTTCATCATAACTTCTTATTTTCTCGTCTAAAACCTTCCCTACCTTGAAAAGAGCTTCTTCGCCAGCGAGTTCCACTAATTGGTAACTTCCTGTGGCCCATTTTTTAGCCATAAAAAGGTCCGTTCGAAAGGCTTTTTGATAAGGTTTTAATTCAGGTCTCGCGTCAACAGGACCAACAAAACCAAGAGATCCATTTTCAGGATTTTTTAGTTCAGAATAAGTTTTAACTGCATCACCCCAAGTCGTTTTATTTGAGTCTAGTAACTCTTTGATTCCGGCTAGAACGCCTTTTTTCTTTGTCCAAATCCAAGAAAGCTCTGCCTCAGGATTTTTTCTAAATCGCATTTTGTTTTTTTCATAAAATTCTTTGAATTCTTTTTGTTCTAAGGCTAAATCTCTAGCCACATCAGATCTCTTAGAATCAAATAATGGCATCCCAACCAAGGTGCTGTCATCAGATGTAAATAGCTTTTCGTTTTTTTCAAAATGCATTAACAATTCAGTTGTAGTGAAACCCAAATTTTCGCCAAGATGATATTGTTGATACCAGCCAGCAATACCTTTAGTTGTAACAAAATCTTCCTGATCTTTATATTTATTTATTAAGGCTTTTTCAGCTTCAATCCCATATAACCTAGCTTTCAAAGTTTTGTTAAAATACTCTTGAAAATGAGCTGATTCTTTTAATTTAACTTGTTGATTTTCTGGCATTGATTGAATAGCCAGATCCATGAATTCTTGATTAATTTCACCGCCATCATATTTGGCTAAAACTTTAGTTTGAGGGCTTTGACTTTTTCCGCAAGCAACTAATAATAATCCAATAATTATTATTCCATATTTGATTTTCATAAGGGGGTTCTCCAACATATTTGTCATAAATATATCAAAATCAGGCATTTAGAGAACTATTGTAGCCGAAGGTCCTTATCAACTCGGTAAATAAAAGCCAATACTTGGGCCACTGCTTCATATAATTCAAGGGGAATCTCGTCCTCAACTTCAACATCCTTTAAAACTTGAGCAAGGTGTTGGTCTTTATGGATAGGAATTTGATTACTTTCAGCTTCTTCAATCATGCGATTGGCTAAAAGGCCTTGAGCCTTGGCAATTACTCTTGGAGCAGCCTTCATACCCATATCATGTTGAAGAGCAATAGCAAGATCCATGGACAATTTACGCCTCGATTGTTTTTCCTTGTCTTTAGTCATTATCCCCACTTATCAAAAAAGTATCTTTAGCATCAACTGACATTATACATAATAATTTAAATTTAGAGCACATTGCAAGAAGAACCAGACATTGCTGTAGAATTGCCCATTGAGAAGAACTCCAGCGTTTCATCTCTCAGAACAAAGCTCACCATCGCTTTGGTCCTATTTTTGTTCCTATTTGGCGTTTTAAACACGCTTTTTTTTACAATTTGGTCGCAAGTTGAAAATGAGTTCTCCCTTGCAGGTGGAAGTCTGAGGATCTATCAAGCAGAAATAATAACCCCATTGCATTATAGCGCCGATTCTGTTGTTTTTATAGACTCTAGTCAAAAAATTCATGTCGGACACTTTCGACTTCAATTGAACCCCCTGGCTTTTAGTTTAAAATCCAAGCGTTTTCTACAAATCGAAATAGACACCTTAGTTTTTTCACAAATGAAGGGTGTAAAAAAAAGAGCTGAAAAACTTGACACCAAAAAAAGGCTTTCTTTCACCGATTTTAAAATGCCTTTTAATTTTGATATACAAATAGATTATTTTGAGCACAAACTCAACAAAAACTCAAAAACAACTCTTTCTAAAACCCACTTGAAAAACATTCGTGCACGTGCGCTACAGCTCTCCATTTCAAAAATCACCTCACCGGAAATTAAGGCCAGTCCTCATGTTCAGGTTGAGCTTGACTGGAGTAATTCATCAAAAGTCGATTTAGATATAACTTTATCGACCAAGGACGACCATCTTTCTATCGCAGCTCAGGTGGATAAGGATAACTTAGAGAAAGCCTCGGCTAAGGTATTTACTTCAATCCAGTCTCCTACCACTTGGATGCCAAACAAAATGGCAAATGATTTCAGCTTTCTTCAATCACTCGAAGTTCAAGGTCAAATTGAGGTTGATATCCTCAATCAAATTTATGATCACAATCTCAATATCGAAAGTCAAATCAACTCAAAATTTGGTTTTCCTAGTATGAAGCTTAGCCTCACTACTGAGGGTTCCTTAAATAAATTTGATTGGACTATCAACGGCTTAGGACCAAAAAATGAAACTGTTTTCTTTAAGGGGGATTTAAAGGACCTATCTGAGGTAAATTTCACCGGTTACACCGCTAATTTGTATCGGGCTATGACTAAGTACCATTCTCTTCCAATTAACTTCACAGTCAATCAAGCAAAATTCAAAAACAACCATTTAAGCACAAAGGTGACAACTCAAGATGGTTCTAATCTTCAGGGTAAAATTAATTTTGGGAAAAAGGATATTCAGGGTACATTTAATGCAGACATCACGTCCAATGAAACCTGGGCTCTTGGTTGGACAAAGGACCATTTGCAAATTGACGGTGCAACGGTTGAAGGGAGATTCAAAAATAGTGATATCGTTTTAAAAGCACATAGTTCAACTCCTAACGCATACGGCTTTGCAGCTGAAGACGTTACCACTGAAATGAGAATTGACCCCGGAGGGATATACTTTTGGAATGGTAGAATACAAAAACGCGGCATCCCTTTTAATTTCACAGGCAAAGTACTTTGGGATCCGAGGAATCCTCATTATTCGTTTGATATTCAAGGAGAGAATAATGACTTCATTAAAATATTTGGAGATTACAATTCAAATTTGAGCGTGACATCCTCTAAGTTTGATCTCAAACATCTGCCTCTTCGTGATTCAATTTTTCACAAATATAATCCAGGAAAACTGACAGGGAATTATCAGAATAATTTTCAGAAAAAGCTCGGTCAGTCTAAAGTCTTCTTAGAATCTACTATCGCTGAAGAACCGATTACCCTTCAATTAGATGCTCAATTTATTCAAGACACCTTGCGCTTACAATCAGCAGAAGTTGTGCATAAACAAAATAAAATTTCAGCTTCTGGTGATTTATGGTTTAATCATACTATCAATGATTCAAGTTTCCATCCAATTACATTCCAATTCCAGACTGATTCGTTTAATCTTGTAGATTTTTCTCAAGGGTTCCTAAATAGTTCTATTAAATCAGGAATTATTGATGGAAAAATTCAGTTAAAAGACTCCAGTTTTACAGGAAAATTAACTGCATCTAATATTTATTTTAATTCCATTGATTCATCTAATTTTTACATTCCCTACATGTCCTTAGAAGGTTATAACAATGGGCTTTCACTAGTCGGTAAATCCAAATGGGGGCAATCAGGAGAGTGGGACGGTGACTTCCAATTAATACTAGATGATATATTGAAATCACAAAGAAAGTTAGCCTTAGGTTATACTCCGGACAGAGAACTACTTTTCAATCAAGAAGGAATCGCGGAACAAAGTCAAGACACATACTTTGTACTAGAGACCACTACTCAAAATTTTAATATATTCCAAGGTACCGCTAAAGTTATAGGGAGTTGGAACCTCCCTAATCATATCGGGCAATTAGCTAATTTAGACGTCTTTGCCCCATTAAATTGGAACCGGCTTCTTGGTTTTAAAGGTTTGACACTCAAAACAGATGTATTAGATGCTACTTATCTTCATGACGAAATACCGGAAACAAAAATTAAAGTTCAAACTAACATTAAATTGGGACACATCAAATCCCATGCAACTATTTTAGATTCACTATCACAACAAGCAACCCTTTCAACTCACTATGATGTTAATGAAAATAAATTACGTGGGTTTAATTTTGATGCTCCTCAATTTTACTTCCCTTTAGATACAATCCAACGAATTTACTTCACCAATCTCAAAGGTCACATTGAACAAACGGGGAGCTTTGTCAATATTCATTTTTCCAGTCCTAGCTCTTTTTATAAGATGAAAAGCGAAGAGTTAGGCAACGTGAATGCACGTCTAATTAACATTAATGGCTATTATGGCCTCCCCACAAGCCAGGATTCTAAAAAAACATATAAAACGCGTATTAACGCTCAAGCTGAAGTTGCTAGCTTACTTTTTGAAAAAGATGATTATACTGAAAAATACTACGACGTTTTTAATTCCCTCGTTTTAAAGAAGAACAAAAAAAGAACGGGGATTAAAAAAATTGAGAGTAAACCTATTGAATTGAATATTGATATTCGTGATGCCGGATATGATAGCTTATTCGTAAAAACTAATTTGGCAGAGTTCCCTATTACTACCAATTTGCAAATATCGGGTACTACAGCCAATCCTATCTTATCAGGTAGTGTTCAATCAACTTCAGAAGCTGACCTGAAATTTGAAGACTTTAATTTCAACATCATCAATATGGGAGTTAACTGGGAACGCCAAAGCCCTAAAGAGGGTGCTCTCGATGTGAAGCTATTTAAACAATTACCTTTTTGTATTAAACCTAATGATGACATTGAGGAAACTTGTCCAATTGATATTCAAGTGAATGGTACTTTACATGACCCAAGACTCTCAGCCAATGCCAATTGTGGGTCAAATGCTGAAATAAATACCAAGCAACTATTTGCATCTATTAGCCTAGGTTGTGTCAGCGAAAAAGATGGCGATGTTGTTAATTTTATTTACAACGTGGGAACTCGCCTCGCCTCGCAACAATTTAAAAACCTCTCCAATAATTATATCCGTGAAAACTTAATCGAAGATTTACAGATACATTTGGGTAGTGAAGGTGCCGACCTAGATTCTAGTTCAATCTATTTAGAAACCAAGATACCAGGACTTGAAGAAAAAGAGTTTTTCGAAGACTTTAGACTTAAAGGTCAATTTGTTTGGGATGCTCAAACTGAGGGCGACTATGAAAGATATCAATTAGGTGGACTTGACTATATTTGGTTTAATCGGATCAATACTCAGACAGGTCAATTTAAAGATGGAAAACTTTCTTCTGGTTTTAGTATTCTGAATAAACACTACTTAGAATCAGAAGATGCTCAAAAAAATGAACAACGACTTGAATGGAATATAGGGACTGAGTATCAAAATTTCTTCTGGGGTGATTTTTGTCTATTCGGACATGGTGACTGTAGTCCAGCTCTCGACATAGAAAGCGGAGAGGAACTTGAATGAATAAAATAAATCTTATTTTTCTCCTATTGATTAACTATTCAATAGTGTGGTCTGAAGTTTCCATTGATTTCTTTGGTAACAAGTACTTCTCTCAACCAGAGCTTTTAGAACAACTAGGTCTTCCTGATGGATTTGATCAACTTGATGAAACAAAACAAATCGTACTTCTCAGGTTAGCCGCTTTTAATTTGGGAATTCTCTATGAAAATGAAGGATTCTTTACCAATAAAATTGAGTTCCAACCGGGCAATCTGCCTTCCAATAGATTCTCCTATCAAATTATAGAAGGACCCAAATTTCGTTATGCTAGTATTGATATTATCAATCTCGCTGGTTCACAAGACGATTTAACTGAAGTTGTATTAAACTCTAAAGTTAGTGGATATTTTAATGGTGAAGTACTCACTCAAGATCTCGACGAAATCATTTTTCAATTTAAGGAACAGGGATACTTGCATGTCCGGTCCTACCAAAGCATTGAGCTTGATACGTCCTCTGCCTTAGTCTATGTTCAATTTGAAGTTGATCTAGGTCCTCAATTAAAAATGGGCCAACTCTTTCTAAATAGTAAACGAAAACGAATCGAAGGCACCAGCGATCGTCGAGGGCAAACTAGACAAAGTTACCTAAGATCTCTTTGGGGAATTCAGAGTAACAATGTCATTGAAGGTCAAAGCTGGGATGAATATCGAAATAAATTACTAGCCACTGGACTCTATTCTTCTGTTCAATTAAAAGATAGTGTCTCACTTATCAACCCAGGTCGCCATGATGTTTATGTCAACTTAGTTGAACGAGTGCCAGGGCAGTACTCCAGTCGATTGTTTTATGAAGATCTCATGGGCCTTGGGGTAAGTGTTGGTGTCAAACACAAAAACATCCAAGGAGAAATGCATGAAGTGAGTTTGAATACAACATATGCGCAAAACCGTGAGCAAGTCACCCTTGGCTATGGACATCCTCTCTTCTTTGGCACTGGAGTGCGCTTTGATAATCGGGTGACTTTTAGACATGATTCATTACCCGACCCCACAGAGACTGAAGGTGATGAACGCTTTGAAGCAATTAATAAAGGAACTTTTTCCAAACGGTTTAATAATAACCTCCGAGCAATCGGATTAATTGATCTACGTTATGTTGACAAGTACAATGAACCGACTGCAATCGTTAAATTGAAATTTGAACCTTCAATTCAATTAAACTTTACCAACAAATTAACTGACCCAACTCGAGGTTCACGTTTTCGTTTTGCTATTGGCAATGGCGGTGCATTTAAAGCAAATGAGAGATACAATTATTTAAAAATTGAATCCGGATATTATTACCCATTGGGAAGTCAGCTTTTTTGGGCTGGCGCAATCGACTGGGGGAAATTTCTAACCACGGGTGATCCAGATGATGCCAAACTTTTTTACCAAGGTGGGTTTAGAAGCGTGAGAGGATATGATGCCAGAAGTATAGCTCCCTCAAAAGATTCTACCTATGTTCTCAATGGCGTCACCGAGCAGGACACACTCTTTGGGCCATCTCCTCAATTTCTCCGTCTCAGCAATGAATTACGCTATAACACAAAAACTTTCCCGAGTTTACAAATTGTTCAATTCACTGATTGGGCTTTTATCAATGATTTAAGCTCTCAATACACTTCACAAAAATCAATGGCCATGGGATTAGGAGCACGATATCAAGTATCACTTCTCACTTTCCGACTAGATTATACCTTTAAGAAAAATTTCTTTAGACCATTTGCCTTGGAGACATTAGAACTAGGGCGTATTTCCTTCGATCTATCACAAGCCATTTAATCAAATAACTCTCAAGTTCATTTAAGATTCATCCGAATTAAAATAATAACCATCACTTTGACTTAGGAATTATTATGAGCGGCGAAAGACGATATGGAAAACCTCAATATATTGGAAGTGAAGGACTCAGAAGAGAAAAACCTGACCACATCAATAGACTGAGTAATAAATTACCAAATTATCGATCAAATTCATCGACAAACGGTTTTAAAGCCCTCTCTTCTGATGCGGCAAAACAAATTGCTGAAGCTTTACGTTCAATGTTACATTGATAAGGTTTTTTAGTTATTTTAACCCTATGTGATTCAAAACATCAAAAAGGGTACAATATGAAAACTCTATTAAAAGTAGCCATTCTTATGGCAATAGTTTCAGTTCAAAGTGTTTTTGCTGAAGAAGAAGCAATTCCTGAGCGTGGCGGAGAAGGTACTGTAAACATTATTTTAAAACCTGCAGGCTCAACAGTTTACCTTGATGGTGAAGAAATTGGTAAATCTCCAATTAAAAATCTTAAATTCCGTTCAGGGCGTCATGATTTGACTGTACTAGATCAAGAGCAAGAGCTTATTGCTGTTCGCTTTAATGTTTGGGCTAATAAAGTCAACACCTATGAAGGCAAAACAATTATGCCTTTTGGTACTGTGTCTGTAACTACTAATCCTTCTAAATGTACTATTTATATTGATGGTGAGCACGCATCAGGTACTGATGGAGCCGCACTAAAAATTAACAGTCTTGGAGCGGGTGACCACGTCGTTCAAGCTCAATGCATGAGACGCAAGCTTGAGGAAGTTATTAAGGTGGAAGGTGAAAAAACGACTTTAGTTCACTTTGACGTGAAAAAAAGAAAAGTGACCATCGGCAAAAATATTATAAAATAAGTTTTTCCTTTGAATAAAAGCAATCTAGGTCAGCTCATTGAGTTGACCTTTTTTTTGTCGCCCATATACAACCTATTGCTATTAACATAGACTAAAGGTAAACTCAGCAGAACTCCTGACGTTGCTTAAAATTGATACAAGCTGATATCTACTTTAAAGCAATGTTATAAATGATAATTGGAAACAGATACCAGTATCCCTTAAACAGCAAACTGTGGGGTATACAAAGAAAAAACCTCAACTCTAAGAGTTGAGGTTTTAAAGAGGCGACACCCAGATTCGAACTGGGGCATAGAGGTTTTGCAGACCACTGCCTTACCAACTTGGCTATGTCGCCGTTAGGCCAAAGGTAATAAATTGAAAACAAAGTCCAAGAGATTTATCTTGGCATTAACCAAAGAAGTAAAATTTGTAGTACACCAATAACAAATCCAATTAATCCGCCTAGTCTTTCAACGAATCTAAATTCTTTTTCAGCTATTTTTTCGACAATAGCCTCAATCTTAGCTAGGTCAAAATCCATCACATTCTTATGTATAATTGCGCTTAAATCAATTTGACCTGTTAAACTCTGGGCAATTGCTTCAGCAGCTTGTTCTGAATCTTCCGTAAAGGCAACGATAAGGCGCTCGCGAATAGCCTCTAGCTTATCTGGAGGTAAAAACATTTGAATCATCGGCATCGCACCCAAAATATCATCAATTTTTTCATCCCATTTGCGACGAATCAGCGATTCAAGCATCGGCTTCATATCCACCGATGCAATCAACTTCGCTAGATCCTCTTCAGTCAAAAAGTCGGCTGTGATAGCTTCTGCGATCTTTTCAGCCAAATCATTATGGCGTTTAGGGATAACTCCTTGTATCGTCAGGCCAAGGAATCGAATGGGCTCAACTGGGTGTAGAAGCATCTTAACAGCGATATAATTAGTGAACCAGCCAATAGTGGCTGAAATAATGGGAATACTTAACCAAATCATTTGAAAATCAGGCATTTTAAGTTTTTCCTTTCCTATTTTTACAACAAATATAATAAAGCAAAAAAACTATGATGACTCAATACCTAATACTTTCGCTCACATTCTTCACACTCAGCTTTGCATCGAATCTACTTCCTATTGGATCTTTAGCTGAGAAGTTCTACATAAGTGATATCAACAATCAACGGCAGGGATACAAAACTTACTTTACCAATCAAACACCGAAAGACCCCAAACTCAACATTTTAAGCTTTTGGTCTACAAGTTGCATTCCATGTCGTAAGGAAATGCCAGAACTTGAACAAATTGCCGAAGCGAATCCTGATATTCGTCTAGTATTTATTAATCTTAATACAAAAAATGAAATCGGAAAAGTAAAGTCATTTCTAGGTAAGTTTGGTATCAAAGGTACAGTCTTACTTGATCAGTACCAAACTACCGCTAAAAAGTACAAGGTCTGCAAAGGTAGCTCCTGCTCTGTGCCGGCGCTCTACGGTATCGACCCTCAGGGTAAAGTCGTTCTAGCACAAACGGGTTATGACCCAGCCAAACACGATTTAAAACTTATCATCAACAATGCCTTAGCCGCCGCCATAAAAAACTCTAGCGCAAAAACAAACGTGCCTGAAGCAAACAATAGCGTTCAATCCAATCTCCAAGAAGATATTCAATGTGAAGCAGCCAAATCCTTAAAATCAAACGCATCGAAGTTGGCTCAAAAATATTCTTTACCTATCTCTTTGATGAAAAACAAAATCATCAATTATATCAAAACTAGCTGTCAGGATAACTTTTGAGTCGTGACTTGGATATTGAACACTCCATCGTGCAAACCCTAAGGGATGGCAAAACAAGCGAACACCTTAAAAGGGTTCAGCTTGAAAATCAAATTGTTCCCCACAATTTCAAAGTGCCAATGCCACGTCCCCAAACTTGTAAGCTTCAGGGATGTATGGCACAGTTTGAAATAATCTTAGTTCCCCGGCAAATAATTTACCCCAAATATTGCCCAGATCACCGCAACGACCATCAAAGAGAAGTATTTTTGAGCCGTTTGGATCACGACTTAATCACATGATAATTAAGTTAATCCACTTGATCTCTTACTGGATCTATCGATGCTTATCTTCAACTTGGTCAATTGACTATGCACCCATCCCCATTGAACATCATATCATGGGTACTTGGCATGAAGATCTTCCTGTTTTACTCAAAAAACTGTCGCATCAAAATTATTTAGCTCAAGTTTCTCTCTCACAAGATGGCCAACTTCTTACTTATTTTTTTCAGCATCTTGGTTTCACCGTATTTCGCGGTAGCTCATCAAATGGAGCCATATCTATCCGTTCCTGTCTCATCGGAGTTGAGGCAGGCAAGAACCTTACTATGGCTCTAGATGGTCCCAAAGGCCCTCGAAAACAAGCTAAACCTGGCACTCAATGGGTTGCCGACAAAACATCTACGCCATTTTATATCACCCGAGTCCATTATACACGGCTAATACGTCTTAACACTTGGGACCAAATGGCTTGGCCTCTGCCTTTTTCAAAAATTCAAATTGGATTTGAATTGCAAGATGAAGGTGATAATATCTAGATTGATATAAGCTGAGGAGAAATTATGGGACCACTTGCTAGTTTTGTTGCGTTTGACCTTGAGACCACCGGTCTTGATTACACCAAAAATGAAATTGTAGAAATTGCAGGAGTAAAATTTACTCTTGAAATAGATGGTAAAAAAATTATTGCCAAGAATCTTGGGACTTTTGAAAGCTTTGTTAAACCTAACATGCACATGCCTGAAGAGACTTCACGAATTAATGGAATCACCGACTCGATGCTTGAAGATGCCCCCTCTGCTGCCGAAATTCTCCCCGAATTTACTCGCTTTTGTGGGCAAAGCACCATACTGATTGCTCATAATGCAATATTTGATGCGAGATTTCTGAAAAGAACTTTAGTTGAGGGTCAGATGGTGATACCACAAAATCCAATTATGGATTCACTACTCATGTCTCGAAAAATTTTACCGGAGGCCAAAGTACACAAACTTGGTGTTCTAGCTAAAAGATTTCGTCGTGAACTGACTATTGAGCTGGATGATGAAGCACTCCATAGAGCACTCTATGACTGTGAAATCCTGCGTGATGTTTTTGTGTCTTTAGTGAGAAAACAATTTTTACCTGAAGATTTAGAAATGGGGACCTTTATACAAGCAGCAGAAAAGGCAATCGGTTCCCCCATGTTTCTGAAAACAATTTAGTCTACTTAAAGACCCTTGAGTTTACTCGTATTGACATCGCTCTCTCTGAGCGTTGCAATAATTTGGTGTTTAAGTTCTTGGCTTAAATCAATCTGGTAAATTGCTTCATCTTTAAGAAGGGTATCATGACTATCGTAAATAACTGAGACAACCGGCGATTTAACTTGCTCTTGGTTAGCTGCAATCACCCTGGCTATTTTTTGATCAGCAAGCCTCACCAATGAGCCGATAGGGTAGAGAGAGGTATATCGCATAAAAGGTTTCACAACCTCAACTGCGAGATGTCCTATCTTGACCATGGATAAGACACGAGTCATTGCCTCAAACGGCTTAAAGCTCGGCCTATGTGCTCTTGGGCTACACAATGCTTGAAAAACATCAGCCACTGCAATAATCTTCGCGTACTGATGAATGAACCGACCCTTGCGTTGCTTAGGATAGCCCAATCCATCTTCTCTTTCATGAATTTGATAAACGACAAGACTTGCTACCATTGGCATTCCTCGAGTCGAGTCTACAATATTTGCCCCCACCATCGGATGGCTTCTCAATCTAAGTTGTTGCTCTTTATTTAATGGCTTGGTGGATAGATAAATATCATCCATAAAGACCATACCTAAGGAAGAAGCGAAGGCGCACATGCCCAATTCAATCAGTTGGTTTTTATCGTAACCCATCGCTGTTCCGATACAAAGAGATAAAATCGAAACTTTCATCGCATGCTCAGATGGATTGTATACTCTTGAATTAGGAAGTTGAGATAGTGTGAGTAAAATATTTCGATCGACTGAAAATATATCTAAAAATGAACCTATTATAGACTTAATTGAATCACCAGAAACGTAATGTTTCGTCTTGAGCTCTGTAAAAATACTCTTAGCCCGATCATAGAAAACATCCCATTCATCAACTTTAGCGTCTTTATAAGTGACGCCTCGATCTGCAGGTGAAACCTGGGATATAGAGTTGGAGTACTCAGAGCCAGCCTGAATTACTAGACCTTCAATTTCAAGATTATCCAACCTATCTTCAAGTTCAAGGTTTCTAGACATGATTGCTTCTTGGGGCTTGACTCCGACATCAGGTACCTCAATGTCCCCGGGAGGACCCAACTGATTGTCGGTGTCTTCCAGTGCATCGACAAACTCAATCCCTTCTAAAGGATTATTTTCGTTTTTTTTCATCATATCCCGACTCAACTAGCCCGCCTGTAAGACCCTGATTTTAACATACTTCATTCTGAAAAAATTCAACCGGCCAAGGGGCTTATAAAAAGGTTATATCAAGCTTATAAAAAACTTACGCTCAAGTTTTAGGTTAAAAAACGAAAAAAGCACAAATCCAAATAGGTCTGTGCAAATTTTTAAGTTATACTAAATTTTTACTATAAAATAGTCGAATAAGCTCTTCGACTATCTTGATTCAATATTAAAGACCAAGTTCAGAAGCGACTGCCTGGATACCTTTTTTATTGATGGTACGCATACCAGCTGCAGAAACTTTTAGCTTCACCCAGCGGTTTTCTTCAGGGATGAAGAAACGTTTAGTGTGTAGGTTTGGCTGTTGTCTTCTCAAAGTTTTACGTTGAGAGTGAGACACACTGTGTCCAACAAGGCCAGTTTTTCCAGTAACTTGACAAATACGGCTCATAATTTCACTCCATTGATTTTGGTGGGACAAACTTAACAAATCTTTTATGAACTTTAAAGGATTATTTTCGAGAAATGTGTTTTTTTTAGCTCTTAATTCCTGAAATTATTTAAAATAGGGTGAGGAGGTCAACAATATGTTAATGCGCTCAATCTCGGGTATCCGAGGATTAATTGGAGAAGACTGGACACCAGATGTTCTTTCTCACTATACCAAAGTTTTTCTTGAGCTGATGGGCGCTAAATCAATTTTAGTCGGTCGTGATTCTCGAGAAAGTGGATATGCGTTTGAACAAATCATATCATCAACTTGCCAGTGGCTTGGAGTTGAATGTCAAATGCTCGGAATTGTTACGACCCCTACACTCGAATATCTCACTGCGATCTCTCATGCTGATGCAGGTATCATGATCAGTGCATCACACAATCCGCTTCAATGGAACGCATTAAAATTAGTAGATCAAGAGGGACGTTTTATTGGGCCGGAGCTAGTCGCTCGATACCTAGAACTTCTCGATGCTGAAGATCAAAAACCATGGCCTCCAGCTCCTTGGAACATCAAGCCTTCTAGTGATGAGGGTTTGACTTACCAACGACATATTAATGGTATTTTTAACCAGGAATTGATTAATGTATCTCAGCTAAAAGCCAAAAAATTTCGCGTCGCAATTGACCCTGTCAACGGCGCTGGTGGCGAATCCATGCGTGCAATGCTTGAACAACTCAATTGTGAAGTTTTCTCGGTCCACGAAGAGCCAACAGGTAATTTTGGTCGAGCACCTGAACCGACTAACGATGCCCTGCAAGACCTTTGTGAGCTAGTAATAAAAGAAAAGTGTGATTTGGGTTTTGCACTCGATCCTGACGGTGATCGTTGTTCATTGGTGGATGAAAATGGACAACCTATGGGTGAAGAACAAACTCTTCCACTTTGTGCAGACTACGTTTTAGCTCATGAACCTGGACCAGTTGTGTGTAATTTATCGACTTCAGCTGCTCTTTCTTTTATAGCTGCAAAATACGGTCAAAAATGTCATTATGCAGCCGTTGGTGAACGCAATGTTTCTCTGGTTTTGACTGCTATTAATGCACCTATTGGTGGAGAAGGAAATGGAGGAGTTATGCTGACTTCACTCCAACCTTGTCGAGATGGGATGATTGCAGCGGCACTCACACTGATGTGGATGACTTGGCAAAACAAACATATCTCTGATTTTTCACTTCACCACCCTCTACCGACAATGTTGAAGTCCAAATACCAATTTCCACCTGAAAAACTTAAAGTTGCTTTTGATGCATTTAAATCAAAATGGCTAGAAGCAGAGTGGAATGAAGTTGATGGTTTACGCGGTGATTTTGCTGACAAATCATGGTGTCATTTAAGAGCTTCAAATACTGAGCCGATTGTTCGACTGACTGCAGAATCTGTTGACTCACAACGAGCTCAAATATTAATGAATGAACTCAAAGAGATCCTAGCGGAGTGTATTTAATGGAATTTAAATTTTATGAGCACACCATAGCGTTTTCGATTATAAAACCTAACGATTGGAGTATAGTGACTCCAATTAAGATTCAAGAATACCCTTGGTATGAATCAGGTAAAAAACAAGATACTCAAATCTTCCTAGCCCACAACGGCCAAACATTATGGCTTCATATCCTGGCATCGGATAACTATAGTTTTGCTTCTAGAACTGAGTTAAATACCGATGTTTGTAATGACTCATGTGTAGAGTTTTTCTTTTCTCCGAGAAAAGAGCGCGATTCAATCTATTTTAATGCGGAAGTCAATTGTATTGGGACTCCTCATCTAGCTTATGGGCCCGATAGAAATACTCGCATCCTTAGCACTCCTCAACAAGCGGCTAGTCTCAATGTTGAACCACAAATTAAAGCTACTTCTAAAATCGAAACACCTTATGATGAATCCTGGTCAGTAGATTTTGAAATCAATCTTGAAATGATCCAAAGTTGGTCGGGTGAAGAACTCAGCTTGAGCGATTATTGGTGGGCAAACTTTTTCCGATGCGGAGGTAATATTGAACCTCAATATGCATCATGGAATCCAATTATTACAGAAAACCCGGACTATCATCGTCCAGACCAGTTTGGCAAACTTATATTTGCTCCGCAGTCCTAAGAAAGGAACGTCAAAATGTTACTAGATCCAAAAGCAATTTTTGATAGCATGAATCTCAGAGAAAAAATCGGCCAGATGTTTTTACATGAATACACTGGTTTCGATGATTTGAGTGATGATCTTAAAGAAATGAACCAGAAAAGTGAACTCGGTGGTATGATACTTTTTGCAGGTCGCAATGTAAACAATGTTGAGCAACTTCATCACATGAATACGAAAATTCAATCATACTCCAAGGACAATAAATGGGGACTTCCTCTCATGATTTCTTTAGACCAAGAAGGGGGTCAGTTAACTGCTCTTTTTCGCGGCACTACTATTTTCCCAGGGAATCAATCTTTAGGTTTCACTAAAAACATTGAGTTTGCTAGACAACAAGGTGTACATGTTGGAAACGAATTAAAGTATGCCGGCATCAATGTCTCTTACGCTCCTGTTCTTGATGTCGCCTATGACAACAAACTTGGCAAGCCAATTGTTGATAACCGCATGTATAGTGACGAACCTTCCATAGTGGCAGAGATGGGCACCGCTTATATTGAAGGCCTACAATCCACTGGCATATCTGGCTGTGGCAAACACTTCCCTGGAATGCGCCCAACTGATATTGATACTCATCATCAAGTTGATGTGATCGAATACGACATGGACCGCCTCAGTGAAGTAGAACTCGTTCCTTTTAAAAAAGCAATTGCAGCCGGTGTTGATGTCATCATGACCCACCATGGTATTTTTGAAGCATTTGACAAGGAATTACCCGCTTCTCTTTCTCCTAAAGTTCTCGGCTATCTCAGAAATGAATTGAAATATGAAGGCTTAATCATTTCAGATGACCTTATTATGGGTGCAATTCAAAATCAATTTGGTGATGAAGAGTCTCTCATCTTAGGTATTAACGCTGGCCTTGACCTACTTATTTCAACCAACGCCAAACGTTGGTTTGTTGACTTCATTGAAAAATCAGTCAATGAAGGTCAAATTGCCGAAAGTCGAATCAACGAAGCAGTGACTCGAATCTTAGCAGTAAAATGCCGTCCAGGCTTTGGTGATATTCCATCAACTAAAGGTTTTGATAAAGCCACTGGCGATAAGCTCGCTAAAGAAATCGCTGAAGCGGGTATCGTTTGGCACAAAGGTGATAAAGCAAATTTCCCTATAACAATAGAAGAGGATACCCGTGTTGGCTTTATCATGGGTAATCCCGCTCGCCTTGTCATGAGTGATGCCACCAATCTCTACGATGACTTGAGTTTCAAATGGACACTCAAGGGTCAAGGCTTTACTAATCCAATACGCGAAGTCATATTGCCATGGGCTCCAACCCCAGAAGAAATAATTTCCATCGGAGACATCGGGGTCATTACCGATGTACTTGTGGTATCCACGGTCAATGCATACAGATATACAGGACAAGAAGACGCACTGAAATATATTAGAAAAGCCAACCCAAACAAACATATTGTTGGCATTGCATCACGCTCTCCCGAAGATGCAAAAATCCTAGAAAATTACTGCGATACAGTTGTCGCATCTTCTGGAATCACTCCTTTTCAAATTGAAGGCTTATTGAGTCTTTTATTTACAAAGAAGGCCTAGTTGATGAGTAGTCAAGATTGGAAATTAGACGAAGAGGGTTTCCACCTCTATAAGCCTCACCAACTCAGGCCTTGGTACAATTATATCGCCAATTCTGAGTATGGTATTAAATTATCACATATGGGTTCCGGTTATGGTGCAACTCTTGAAGAGCCACGCACTATGTCCACTCATTTTGACCCAGTCAATCATAGCAAAGGTCGTTTTCTTTACATCAAAGAGAACGAGACAATGTGGACTCCTACTCAATGGCCAATGGCAACACCTCTGGATAGTTATGAAAGTACACATAGCCCAGGGTGGTCAGGTTTTACAAGTTCTAAAAATGAACTTGAAGTCTCAACAAAGCATTTTGTTCCTCAGAATGGTAAATTTGAATTTTGGCATATTGAAGCTAAAAACAACAGTAATCAATCAAAGACTTTTGAACTTTATCCTCAGGTAGAATTATTACTCTACCCAGATCATAAAATTCATCATGATTATTATAGCTGGTTTACCAATTCTAAATTTGAAGATAATTGTATCCATGTAGCCAAAATGGAAGAGGGCGCTGTAGATGGTTTCGTACTTTCCCTCACGACTCCAGACTCATGGCAATCTAATCTTCAAAGCTTCTGGGGAGACGGTAGCTTCATCCTCCCCGAAGAGCTTCTCAGTGGAGACTTAGGTCAAAACTTTTCTGCAGGGGACCCCTATGGGGCTGTGTACCAATACAAAGTAACTTTAGAACCGGGAGAATCTTTTAAGACTTGTCTTGTGATTGGAATTGGGTCTGAACAACTTGAAGTGATTCGCTCCAATTTCACATCAATCAACGATGTCGAAACTGAACTTGCAGTCATTAAAGAGGATTGGAAAACTAAACTAAATCATCCCAAAATACCTAAAACTGGTGATGCAGAAACTGACGCTTACCTCAATACATTCTTTGGATATCAAATATATCAGCAAGCCGCTGGACTGGTCCGAGAAGGCTTTAGAGGTGTTCGTGATGTCGGTCAAGACGTCATGGGTTTATGTTATTACGAGCCAGAACTTGCTAAAGAAATCTTCTTAGATCTTTGCTCAAAACAATTCAAAAACGGCCGTTGCCTACGTCAATGGGCTATTGATGGTGGTTTTGATGATGAACGTGACTTTAGGGACTTACCTGCATGGCTTGTGCTTGCCGCTGAACATCTTGTCCGTCAAACAGGCGAGACCGACTTCTTATTTGAGCAAGTAGCCTGGTTTAAAGGTGAAGGCGAAACCGGAACTGTCATCGAGCATCTCATTGCAGGATTAGAGTACATGCTTCAATTTGGCCCGAATGATTGTATTATCATCGGTGTCGGCGATTGGAATGATGCACTTAACGGCATGGGCCTCAATGGCGAGTCTGTTTGGCTCAATCAATTTGTCTATATGGCGATTGATAAAATGAATTTCATTTATGAAAAAATCGGTCAAGAATGTCCTTTGGATGTAGAAGCGATTCAATTAAGGTTATTCAATGCGGTTCAAAAGCAATGGACCGGTGAATGGTTTGCTCGCGGCATCACTGAAAAGGGGGAAGTCGTGGGGGGTGAAGACCGTGTCTTCCTATTAACTCAAGCTTGGTACACTTTAAGTGGTATGAGTCTAAGAGACCCTGAAAAAGGACAAATCTCAATGGATTCTATGGTTTCTAAATTGCGAAATGACAATGGCTTACTCCTTTGTTATCCGCCTTTTGATCAGCCCACAGAATCTGTCGGCAGATTATCATTTTTGGCACCAGGTGTGGCTGAAAACTTCGCGATATACAATCATGCGGCTGCTTATGGCATCTTAGCTCTTTTCGAAGCCGGAATGGACCAAGAAGGCCAAGAGTTTATGTCTAAGATTTTGCCATTCACTAAAGATTGGCGCAAAACAAGATCTGAGCCATTTGTCTTAGTCAACTATTATAACGGTGGTTATTATGACTTCAAAGACGGTGAAGGTGGTATCCCTTGGCTGACAAGCACAGTAAGTTGGCTTGCTATTACATTGTTTGATGTTATTGTGCCTAAAGGTAAGAAACTCATCTAATGTACTTAGTACATTCAAAAGGCTAGACCTAGATACTAATGAAGTAAAATCAAAAAGCCACCTCGTTTGAGGTGGCTTTTTGAATATCATCAGGTCATCGATAAACTGAAATAACATACATACGCTGGCTCAATTACCTGAGTATTTCTGGTAAGTTGAACTTTACATTTTCTTCCATCGTAACTGAAGATTCAACAGATTCAATGTCTGTGTTTTCTTTTAACCAAGCGACAACACCTTGTACTAAATGCTCTGGTGCACTTGCACCACTCGAAATTCCTACTTGTTTTTTACCCACAAGCCAACTAGGGTCAATATGGTCCTTAGAATCAATTAAATGTGACTCGACTCCAAGCTGTGAACCAAGCTCTGATAGACGCTTTGAATTTGAGCTATTACTTGAGCCCACAACCAAAAGTAAATCTACTTTTTCGGCAAGTTCGCGCACAGCCATTTGTCTATTAGTCGTTGCATAACACATATCACCCATTTCAGGGCCTTCAATACGAGGAAATTTTAATTTAAGCGCTGCAATAATGTCTTTAGTCTCGTCAGTCGACAATGTTGTCTGCGTAATATAAGCTAAAGCATGACTATCATCAATCTCAACAGACGCGACTTCTTCAGGAGAACTCACCAGAATCATATCACCATCAATTTGACCTTTGGTGCCTTCAACTTCAGGATGACCATCATGACCAATCAGAACAATTGTACGGCCTTTGCTGTCATGACGCTTAGCACTCTTGTGAACTTTTTTAACAAGCGGACACGCTGCATCAATAATTTTTAATTCTTTTTTGGCTGCTTCTTCATAGACAACTTCAGCCACGCCATGTGCTGAAAAAACAACTGCAGCCCCATGAGGTACTTCAGTAATTTCTTTTACAAAAATAGCGCCTTGCTCTTTAAGAGCATCTACCACCGCTTTATTATGAACAATCTCATGGCGAACATAAATAGGGGCACCAAATTTTTCTAGTGCTTTTTCAACAATTTGAATTGCACGATCGACACCTGCACAAAATCCACGTGGTTCAGCCATTAAAATATTCATCATTTGTCCTTTAGTCTCATTCAAAAACATTAGCTTTTGACACAATTACTTACTTTAATTTAAAATTTAGCAAAATTGCATCTCGGGTGGTAGCTCAAGGTTGAAATCTTCTGAATCAATACTGTGTTTTTTGAAAGTTGAACGATATCTAGATGAGATTTAACGTCAAATCAGCAACGAGAATGATTGATAGAATCAAATATTGCCAAATCCATGTCCATTTGTCGGAATAAATAGACTGAATCCATGAATTTAACCGAATTCCATTGCCCCTACCTGCCGGCACATCAGTATGTTCAATTTGAGATGACGCTTGAGACTTGATTGAGCCAAGTAATAATATTACTGCATTGATATCAAACCAGCGTGAGACACTTTTGAAGTAATTATCATAAGATGATCCAAACTCTTCACTCAAGTATACTTCCTCTTCTTCAATCACTTTCTTCCAATTCCAGATTAATAACATAATCAGAGGAATCACCTCAACTGATGTTAAGTTCAATGACAATATCAAACTAGTTGAAACGATTAAATTGGAAACATAAAGAGGATTTCTAGAAAAACGGTATGACCCCGTCACCACAAGTTCGGGTACATTCAAATTCATCATTCGAGTGTGATTACCTACATGCATTCGTGACCAAACTCTTAAAGCTTGCCCAACAATGACTCCCACCCAATAAATATAAACCGGTTCCTTATTCAAAAAGAAGTGCACGGACAATGCAACTAAAGCAACAACTGTGGGTATCAAATCTCGTCTTTTATAATATTTATTCCCCAAGTGAACTCAATCCATTCTCATCAAGATTCCAAAAATTAATTCGATCATTTGATACTGATAGGTCATGGTGTACCATCAAAATATTCATTTGATGAGTGAGAATGTAGTTACATATTTTGTCAAACATAACACCTCTTGTTTTGAAATCAACACTTGAGAGTGGCTCGTCTAAAAGATACCATTGTGCAGGGCATGACAAGCTTAAAGCAAGAAGTATGCGCTGTCTTTCGCCCCCAGAAAAATGATGTCGCAATTGACCCGATTTGTTGATGAGCGGCTTAAGCTCAAGTATATCAACTAACTCAGGTGACTTTGATAAAATGGTTTTAAGGGTACTTGCTAATAAGTGGGGATGCGGCAGTTCAGGAAATTGATTTAAATAGATTAATTGATCAGCGTGACTATCACGACTTATTTGTTTTAACAAGGTTGTTTTCCCTACCCCATTGACACCACTCAAAATGTGAGTACCTGGTTTCAATTCAAATTCTAAATTGGAAATCAACAAATGATCGCCATAAAAAAGATGTGCCTTTGGCCAAAGAATAATTTCACCTACTTGCGCGATATTTGGAAATTCATTATCATCTATAGGGTATGATTCAAGTTGAGTCTTTTCATTGACTCGGGTTTGTGTGTTTAAGAAAAGGCTTAAATTTTTAACTGGCGCATAACTCAACAACAATGCTCCATAAAACAACGTCAGATCAGCAAATTGATAATAACCAGCATGAGCTCCATACATTGAAAAAACCAATGTTAAAACAATAAAAAATCCATTCCATAAATCTGAATGGGCACGGTTGTTTTCTTCAGACAAACTAAGATCTAAATCCATCTGGCTCCACCGATGAAACTCATCCTGAATTGTTTGATTATTTAAATCAAGAAGATCACTATGAGTCCAAGTTTTACTGAAATTAGCTCCATCCTCTAGTTGTTCAAAAATAATATTTCGACTTCTTCGAAGCTGAGTTGCTTGGTTTTTGAGGTGTTTCCTTTGTCTAGCGGAGACCATAACTATAGGTAAAGAAAGAAAAAACAAAAATCCAAATAACAATATATGGCTAAACAAGATCAATGGGATGAAGACAAGGAGTTGGGCCACAGCTTTCAATGCCATCGCCCCCATTTTAAAGCTTTGCTCCATCTGAATTTGTGATTCACGCTTGGTAGACCAAGTTTCCTCAGCCCTATTGAAGTAATGAGGTGCCTTACGCAAGTCACCCAGGAGTTCAATATTCCTATTTTCCACAGACAGGTTAAGAAGATACCTTAACCAGACTAGAACAAGCATCCCTAGGCCTATTAAGAGAAATAATAGGACAGTGTTATTATCTAGTCTATTCTCAAAATTCATTAAGGAATATCTAAATGACCCCAAGAAAGCTGCCTCAATGAAAGCAGCCAAGAGACTTAAACCTACAATCGAATACCATTTTTTTGGATATCGACGGATTTCTCCTATAAAGAAGCTGTATTTAAGAGTTTTCCACATGCCTTGAAAGATACCAAATGGCCTGAAAGAACTTTTTATTAAAAATAAAAAATTTTTCCACAAAGACCCTTGTAAGGATATTTCACAATTCATATATTTACAAAGCGCTTTTAGGAATGCCAAATTATCCTAATTACCGTATTAGTATGTTCCCATCGTCTAGTTGGCCTAGGACACCCGGTTTTCATCCGGGCAACAGGAGTTCAAATCTCCTTGGGAATACTAAACTTAAAGACTTCATCTTTCGAGATGAGGTCTTTTTTGTTTATAAGGCCAAGATGCTTAGATCGACCAGAAACGGACCAACAAGAAAATCTCCTTGGGAATAATTTCATTGTTTTTTATCAATAAAACAAATAAGAGCCTCATAGACGCTCTTATGTTAATGGATACCATAGCACTCTCGAGGAATCTATAGTAGATTAATAATATTCTGAGAACCTGTTATTGAAAACTACTATTACATTCATGATTATCATATGAAACTATGAATGACGTGAAAGGAACTATATGAAATATTTATTAATAGTATTATTGTTAGCTGGAAGTGTTTCAGCAATAGGAAATAGCAAAGACAAAGGGATTGAATTAAATGAAATCAGCCGAAAAATTTATGCAATAGGCAATGACATAATCGGGATTGAGGGGGATTCGGATAGCACCAATGAAAAGCTTTTCTTTACTCTTGAGAAAATAAACACTATATCAGTTACTCTAATGGCATGGAGTGACTTTCTAATAGAAACAGATAATGTTATTCTACAGGATAAATGGAAAACGATAACATGTATTCAATTAGACACTGATTTTCATCCTGCAGAAAACTTTAGTGTTGGAGTAAAGCATCATGTTGATAAGTTGGAAAATATTTACAAGAAAATCAAAACAGAAAACTGTAATTAGACCCTAGTTCAAGGTGGAGTTTATGAAGTATTTAATGATTGTCCTAATCCTAGTATCATCTGGCGTGACGCAGCCAGGGGGGACGGCATTTAAGGAAGAAAGAATCGTTCAAGAGCATCTTAAAACAATTGGTAAAATCCTATCTAATGTCAGAGGCACTTATAATGAAACTGACATTGCAATTACTAACTCACACATGATTCAGATGTTCAAATCGCTCACCACCATAAGTGCAATTGTTGATTTTAAACAATTAGGATCTCATCCTTATAGCGTTAAATGGAAAAAAGTTTTTTGCAAAGATCTTATCAGGACTATTTCATTTACCAATGCTTCGTTAAAAAAGGCCACAAGCATCAACTTGAAAGAAAACATAAAAGCGGTTGAGTATTATTATTCATTCAAAATACAGTCTGAGTATTGCCCATTGGATGCAAAAAAAGGATAGCGCTTTTAATACTTAAGAAACTTGGTCCATTCAGCTTGATCTTCATCCATGAATGCCATCATTTGATCTCGGTCACGGCAGTTTTGGTTAGCTGTTTGACGGGGGAACTCGGCTTGGTCTAGAACATGGCGAAAGTCTGACTTGGCAATAGCTATAGTCGCTTCAATCGCTTCAAACTCTACACCAGCATTTTTTAAAATAGCAAGGCGAACCAGGAATGGTTTTTCTTCTTCAGCAGTTTTACCATACTGAAGTAGAGCGTCTGCCACTTTGGCTCGATAATGCTCATTATGGAAAATAGTCTGTAACTTGGTTTCTAAAATCTCTTTGTAATTCATTTCAAGGTCTCATTTAACGGGAGTTTTATTACCTAAGTATAGCTTATCCTACTTCAATGCCTTGATTTTCAATAAGAAAGCACGTTAGAATTACTAATTTTGACTAAAAGAAACGAATTGAATCAGGAAACTTCACATGAATTACATCTCTACACGTGGACAAATGCAAGCTCTCTCTTTTTCAGAGATTTTACTGACAGGCCTGGCTCCTGATGGTGGGCTTTCAATCCCCGAAAGTTATCCTCAATTTTCAATTTCTGACCTAGAGAAACTCCAAGGTTTAAGTTATTCTGAACTCGCGTTTGAGGTCATCAAAGACTTCGTGTCTGACATACCTCAAGATGATTTAAAAAGAATTCTCAATAAGACCTATACCGCAGAAGTCTATTGTAATGGTAGAAACCAAGACTTAGCACACCAAATCACGCCCTTAGTCAAGCTAGAAGATGATTTTTTTATTCAAGAATTATCAAATGGACCCACTCTAGCTTTTAAAGACATGGCGATGCAGCTTCTTGGCAACCTCTTTGAATATGTACTTGATCAAAAAAACACGGAAGTAAATATTGTCGGAGCCACTTCTGGAGACACAGGCTCTGCCGCAGAATACGCGATGCGTGGCAAAAAAGGCGTCAGAGTCTTTATGCTCTCTCCAGAAGGCAAGATGAGTAACTTCCAGCGTGCTCAAATGTTTAGCTTGCAAGATGAAAATATCTTTAATATCGCTATACCGGCATTCTTTGATACCTGCCAAGATCTCGTTAAGTCGGTCAACAAAGACTCAGAATTTAAAGAGGCCCATAAAGTAGGAGCTGTCAACTCGATTAACTGGGGGCGAATTGTAGCCCAAGTAGTGTATTACTTCAATGGCTATTTTCTTGCTGTGGATAAAGTCGGTGAGAAAATTGATTTTACAGTGCCATCAGGAAATTTTGGCAATATCTGTGCGGCTCATATCGCCAGACAAATGGGACTCCCTATTCGCAAACTCATTGTAGCGACAAATGAAAATGATGTGCTCAATGAGTTTTTCACCACCGGTAAATACCTACCTCGTGGTGACAAAGGCGTTTTTCAGACATCAAGTCCCTCCATGGACATTTCAAAAGCTTCTAATCTCGAACGTTTTGTATTTGATCTTGTAGGTCGTGATGCTAAAAAACTAGCCTCAATGTGGGCTTCAGTTGAATCCGGAGAAGGGTTTGAATTAGATGAAGAGACATTCAAGCTCATGAATGAAAAGTATGGATTAAGCTCTGCTCGCTCAACCCACCAAGATCGAATTCAGATGATTCAGCAAATCCACAAGCAATATGGTCTAGAAATTGACACACACACCGCCGATGGAGTCAAAACAGGGCTCTCATCCCGTGAAAAAGGTGTCAAAATGGTGGTAATGGAGACTGCTTTGGCGGCAAAGTTTGAAGACTCTATCGTTGAAGCATTGGGGCAAAAACCTTATAGACCCACCCACCTCCATAATATCGAGGATTTAGACCAAAAATCAGTTGTCTTAGCTGCAAATACAGATGTTTTAAAGAAATATATTATAGATAACATTTCATAAAATCCTTGTAATCTAAATAGCTAAAGTCGTATGATTTACCATATGAAAATACCTCCAAATTTTGACCAAGCTTTTATTGGCATATCCATCGAAATTCAAGTATGCTTGAATACAGATTTTATGACTATGGACTCCAATTCAACTTTTAAAGAATTATTCCCTGATCAAAATGCTTTTGAAAAGCTTCTGGACAACACACTCCGTCAAAAATTAACCATATTTTTAATTGAAACTAGTTCAGAGCAATCCCGAATATCCCCCCTTCTTTTTGAAGTTCAATCGCCTCAAATCAGCTCAGATAATCTTTGCATCAAAGCCATTCATCAAAATGGCTTTTTTTATTTTGTAGGCTCATGTCAACCCAATCTGCTCAATCTTGAAATTCCAAGCAAGGCCAGAGAAAGTTTATTCAGTCGAGTAATTGACTCCGCTTCAGATATCAGTATCATTGCTACAAATACCGAAGGATTGATTACACTTTTTAATAAAGGTGCTGAGAAATTATTGGGCTATTCGGCTGATGAAATGGCACTCAAACAAACACTCGATCTTATCCATGATTTGGATGAAATATACGCTCGAGAGATAGAATTATCAGAAATCTATCAGAAGAAAATAACTGACTTTGATACTTTCATTTATACCGCGAGAAAGAACTTGGGGTCCGAACGACGAAAATGGACCTATGTTCACAAATCAGGTCGGAGAATACCCGTCAGCCTTACCATTTCATGTATTCTCGATGAAAATGAAGAGATCATAGGCTACCTAGGGGTTGCGGTTGATATTTCTGAGGAAGAAGCAACGAGTAA
>CAWVXU010000011.1:0-47826 GCA_963934255.1 uncultured Fibrobacterales bacterium | reverse complement strand
AGAAATTGGAGCAGCCATCACAAAAATCGTAGAAAACGATCAACTAGCTGAGAAAATGGGACTTAATGGTCAAAAAGCGGTTAAAGAAAAGTATAATTGGACTATAGAAGAAGCAAAACTGATTTCAATTTATACTGAAATTTTGGAGAACTAATGAAAATACTTACAATTTTGGGTGCAAGACCTCAGTTCATTAAGGCTGGCAGCGTTAGCCGTGAAATAGAAAAACACTCCGAGATAAATGAAGTAATCGTTCATACTGGTCAACATTATGATACTAACATGTCCGATATCTTTTTTGATGAAATGAAAATACCAAAGCCTCATTATAACTTGGGAATTGGCGGCAAATCACATGGTGCAATGACAGGCCAAATGATTGAGAAAATTGAAGAAGTTGCGATAAAAGAGTCACCCGATTGGATTATGGTTTATGGGGATACAAACTCCACTCTTGCAGGTGGTATTGTTGCTAGTAAATTACATATTAAACTAGCACATATCGAAGCTGGCTTACGATCATTTAATATGAAAATGCCTGAGGAAGTCAATAGAATTTTGACAGACCGCGTCAGTAATATTTTATTTTGCCCAACTCAAACGGCAATCGATAATTTAATGAATGAAGGTTATGCTAATCTTGATATTCAAATTGAAAATTCTGGTGATGTCATGCAAGATGGAGCTGTTTTCTACACAGACCATTCTGAAAAACCAGATACTGATTTACCGTCAGAGTATATATTAGCTACTGTTCATCGCGCTGAGAACACCGATGATGAGTCTAAGCTCAAAGAAATAGTTGAAGCATTGAATGAAATTAATAAATCAACATCTGTAGTACTCCCAATTCACCCAAGAACTCGTAATCTGATTAAAACTTATGGCTTGAATGTTGAATTTAAAATGATTGACCCTGTTGGCTATTTAAATATGGTTTGGCTAATTTCTCATTCTAAAATGATATTAACTGATAGTGGTGGACTCCAGAAGGAAGCATTCTTTTTTGGGAAGCCTTGTATCACTATGAGAGAAGAAACAGAATGGGTTGAGTTAGTAGAAAACAACTATAACATTTTAGTTGGCTCGGATAAATTCAAAATTTTAGAAGCATACAACTCTCATCAATTCGAAACAGATTTTTCTAAAAATCTTTATGGTGGTGGCAGTGCTAGCAATAATATCATAACGTCACTTTTAAAGTATTCTAAATAAACTATGAAAATTTTAGTTCTTTCTTTTTATTATAAACCCGACCTTTGTGCGGGATCGTTTCGTTGCACAGCATTAATAAAAGAATTAATGAATCAAAGAGATTCATCTATACAAGTAGATTTGATGACAACTATGCCTAATAGGTATTCATCTTTTACTGCAGAAGCAGAATCTTTTGAATCAGAAGACAATCTAAATGTTTTTCGAATTCCTATTCCTAAGCACAATAGTGGAATGAAGGATCAAATCAAATCTTTTATTGCCTACTACAAAGGTGTTCAGAAATTATTAAAGTCCAACAAGACTGAATATGACATTGTAGTGGCTACGTCTTCAAGATTGTTTACGGCATTTCTAGGTGCTAGAGTTTCAAGGAAAATGGGATCTCAATTATACTTAGATATACGTGACATTTTCATTGAGACACTTCGTGAAGTTCTCCCTAAAAAAATAAATTTTTTCGTATTGCCCATTCTAAAAAGAATTGAGCTTTGGACTTTCAATTCAGCTGTAAGAGTTAATTTTATTTCTCAAAGCTTTGAAAACTATGCTAGGCAGTTTAAAAAGCCAGAACAGTTTGACTATTTCACTAATGGTATAGATGATGAGTTTATCGATATATCACTGGACGAATATAGTGTTGAGTCTCCTATATCTATTGTGTATGCTGGCAATATTGGTGAAGGCCAAGGGTTGAATAAAATTGTTCCTCAGCTTGCAAATAAATTGGGTCCAGAATATGAAATCCATATTTATGGAGATGGTGGTCGAAAGCCACAACTAATTAGTTCAATTGCTGAACTACAAGCTTCAAATGTCGTTTTACACAATCCAGTTACAAGAGTGGAATTGTTGGATATCTACAAAAAAGCAGACATCCTATTCTTGCATCTAAATGATTACGAAATTAATTTATCAGCGAGGCCTTCAAAAATATTTGAATATGCTGCCATTGGCAAACCGATCTTGGCGGGGGTTGCTGGTGATCCCAAGAACTTCATGAATAGGAACGTGGAAAATTCTGAAACCTTTGACCCATGTCAGGCTGATCAAGCATATCAAGCTGTACAAAAGCTCAAGTTAGAACATACCGATCGACATGAGTTTATCAAACAATATTCTAGATCCAGTATTATGAAGTTAATGACTAAATCTATTCTTGAACTAGGCGATAACAAATGATTTTGCTCACGGGTGCGACAGGTTTTTTGGGTTCACATCTCATGAGAGAATTACACGAGCGACAGATACCTCTTTCAACTATCGCAAGAAGAGTCACAGATGATTTGAAACAACACCCTTGTTTTTTGGTGGATGCAATTTCCTCATCAACACAATATCTCAACGTATTTAGTGGAGTAGAATGTGTTGTACACTGTGCTGCTCGAGTCCATATGATGAATGATGATTCAGAATCTCCATTAGAAGCTTTTAGGGAGACAAATACAAGAGCAACTTTAAATTTAGCCCAACAAGCGGCCGACGCTGGGGTGAAAAGGTTTGTTTTTATTTCTTCCATCAAAGTCAATGGGGAAGAAACCTTTGATAAACCCTATACAGCTGATGATGCACCCAATCCAAGTGATCCTTATGGTGTCTCAAAATATGAAGCTGAAGAAGAATTACTAAAACTCGCAAAAATAACAGGATTAGAAATAGTGATTATAAGGCCACCATTGGTCTATGGGCCAGGTGTCAAAGCCAACTTTAAATCTTTAATAAAATTAGTATCTAAGGGACTACCGATACCGCTTGGTGCTGTTAAAAATAATTCAAGAAGTGTTGTCGGGCTTGACAACTTAGTTGATTTCGTCATCACTTGTACTACACATCCAAAGGCTGTTAGCCAAAAGTTTCTAGTATCCGACTCGAAGAGTCTCTCGACTAGTGAGTTGATAAAGGCTATTGCTAGTTCAATGTCTAAGAAGGTGATATTAATCCCAATACCCCAATGGATGTTTAACATAGCAGGTGTACTTCTAAGCAAAAAGGATGTGGTACAAAGACTTTTCTCTTCATTAGAGGTTGATATTTCTAAGAATAAAGACCTCTTAGGATGGGAGCCGCCTTATTCTACTGAGGAAATATTGAAAAAAACTACCAATTACTATCTTTCAAAATCTTCAAGACCATCCAAAGAGGGTTCATGTTAAGACTTATTGATTTTATTCTAGCATTTTTCGGTTTATTGATATTATTCCCATTATTGATCATTATTACAATAATTGGTCGATTTGATACAGGGTCACCCGTTTTTTTCCAAAAAAGAGTCGGTCGTAACCAAAAACCTTTCACTCTCATCAAATTCAGAACTATGTCAGTTGAGACGAAGTCCGTTGCCAGTCATTTAGCGAGCTCGGCTTCAATCACGCCTTTGGGCCACATTCTTCGCAAGACTAAGATTGATGAATTACCTCAGTTATGGAACGTTCTCTTAGGTGATATGAGTCTCGTTGGACCAAGACCCTGCCTTTTTAATCAAGAAGAGTTAATTGAAGAGCGTGAATCAAGAGGTGTATTCCAAGTTCGCCCAGGGATTACTGGTTTGGGTCAAATCAATGAAATTGACATGTCTACACCCAAATTATTGGCTGAAATCGACGAAAAAATGCTCCAAAGCCTCAATATTGCTTCGTATTTCTCATATATACTGCAGACAGTTGCTGGCAAAGGCTCAGGAGACCGGGTTAAGTAACGCTCTAATTAGCGATACATAGCCCAGTTTGTTATATTTATCTGTATGGATAAAAGACTATACAATTTAACTGTTACCATTGCCTTGACTACCGCAACGTTTTATTTTGCCAATTGGAACTTTAATAGATCGACTGATGTCGTTTATCTTTTATTCATTATTCTCGTCCGCGTTGTTGTCGGTGCTGTAGTCTTCCAAACACACACATTTGCCTGGTCAAGAGCTGGCTCCAAATCGGGAATTCTTAGTGTGATGTCTGGGCTTGTTGCTGGGGCTATTTATACACTGGTTTTAAATGTCATATTATTTCAAGTAGGTCTTAGGTTTCTCCTGACTGAGTGGGTCTTTTTTCATTTTGCTTTACTTATGTCATTATATAGCTATAGATATTGGAAATTACGCAGACTTAGGGGTAAGAAAAAAGCCATTATTTATGGTGCTGGACAAGCTGCTGATCGTGTTACCTCAGAACTTGAATCTAGTGGTTACCAGGTTCTATTTTATATCGATGACGCTAAAGACAAGCAAAAGCGCCGTATTGAAGGCAAAAGAATATTTTCTTTTGCCAAGGGTCTTCACTATTTAAAGTCGGGACATAGACCCGATTTATTGGTGATTGCTATTACCCAAATGGAAAAAGACATTCTAAAAAGGAGATATAAAAAATTAGCTCCCTTTATTCCTGAAATAAGAATACTTCCAGGCCCTATTGAGCTTGTTGAGTCCAAATCATTTTTTGCACAAACTCAGGAATTGACTGTTGAAAGTCTTCTTGCTAGAACTCCCAAAGATCTCGACCCAACTGCAATTAAAGAATTTATTAAAGAAAAAACTATCTTGGTCACAGGTGCTGCGGGCTCCATTGGCTCTGAATTAGTAAGACAGTCTATTAAGTTTGAAGCAACCCATGTCGTTTTAGTTGACCATAGTGAATACAACCTGTACATGATGATGGAGGAGCTAAGCTCAGTTGAAGGTACAAAGTGCACCCCGGTGATGGTTTCAGTTCGAGATCGTTATACACTAGATGACGTATTTAAAGAATACAAGCCTCAAATTGTCATACATGCTGCCGCTTACAAACACGTTCCACTTTGTGAAGCTAATATCCAAGCCGCGGTAAAGAACAATATTATGGGCACCAAAAATGTCATTGACTTGAGTATAGAGCATCATGTTGATGAGGTCGTTTTAGTTTCTACAGATAAGGCTGTCCGCCCTACAAATGTGATGGGAACTACCAAGCGCATTTGTGAGCTATATGCGCAAAACTCAAATGGCCGAAGTAAGACTAAAATTGTGGCTGTTCGCTTTGGTAATGTTCTAGGGTCGAGCGGTTCTGTGATTCCTAAGTTTCGTCAACTCATTGATGAAGGCAAGGACCTGACTGTAACGGACGCAAATATTACTCGCTATTTCATGCTGATTCCAGAGGCTTGCACATTAGTGCTTCAAGCAGGTGCATTGGGTAATGGCGGTGAGATTTTTATACTTGATATGGGTGACCCAATTCGAATAGCAGATCTTGCACAGCGTATGATTGACTTATCAGGTAAACCAAATTTAAAAGTAATTTATACTGGACTCAGGCCTGGTGAAAAACTTTACGAAGAGCTTCTCATAAATGATGCTGAAAGAGAAACTGTTTATGATTCAATTTTAGTAGCTTCTCCTACTCATTATGACTTAGACCAACTCAATCAAGACATTGAAGAGTTGATTGTCTCTGATGATAAATTAGCTCAGCTCAAAAAAATTGTTCCCGAATTCAATCATAAACCAAATTAGATATGAAAGTATTAGTCATTGGTGGTGCAGGCTACATCGGATCTCATGTAGTTAAAGAGTTGATTAAGCATCAGTGTGAAGTTTCAGTCTATGATAATCTTTCAACTGGGTCGCGTTCAAATATTCCTAAATCTGTTGACTTTGTCCTGGGAGATATCCAAGACAAAGAATCATTAACTCACTTTATGGTAAATGAAAGTTTCGATGCAGTGATCCATTTGGCAGCCTTGAAGGCGGCAGGCGAATCAATGATACAGCCTGAAAAGTATTCTCAGGCTAATTTATCTGGCTCAATTAACATTCTAAATGCTATGGTTAAATCAAATTGTAAGAACATTGTTTTTAGTTCAACAGCTGCAGTCTATGGTGCCCCTCAATACCTCCCTATAGATGAAAAACATCAAAAAGATCCGGAGAATTTTTATGGGTATACTAAGTCTGCTGTAGAAGATTTATTTTATTGGTATGGTAAACTCAAAGGGATTTGCTATGCTAAACTTCGTTATTTTAATGCAGCCGGTTATGATGTCGAAGGTGATTTAAAAGGACTTGAACAAAGCCCATCAAATTTAATCCCAGTCGTGATGGAAGTTGCATTAGGTTATCGATCTCACTTGGACATATTTGGTGATGATTATGCGACAAGTGACGGCACTGGGGTGAGAGACTATGTCCATGTGAGTGACCTAGCTGACGCACATTACAAAGCACTATCCTATTTAAATAATAAAAAAAAGCAATTGACTGTGAATCTTGGGACGGGAAATGGTGTGTCGGTTTTAGAAATTATTAAGGTAGCTAGAGAGTTGACTCAGAGAGAAATTCCGTTTCAAATAAAACCAAGAAGAGCGGGTGACCCAGCAGAGGTCTATGCAAGCTCAGCTCTAGCGCTGGAATTACTTGGTTGGGAATCAACTTATAGTGATATTAATACAATAATCCAAACGACATGGGCAGCTTACCAAGCGCATGAAAATAAGATAAAAAACTTATGAATAATACTTGCGATAACTCACGCCAGATTGAATACCCAATGATTCACTTAAAAATAATATTGATACTGTGTTCTTTATCTTTTGCACAAGATTTCCTTATCCCATCACAAAAAGCTTATACCTCTCGTGACGCTCTGATCAACCCTGAAGTATCAAAACGAAATCAACAAATTCACCAAAACAAAAATTTGAACTATTCTTGGGACTGGTGTTCAGACAGAGCTTCAACCATAGATGAAAACTTATCAACTGATGAATCATCTCAATTAACCCAGCCTGATTTTTGTAAGAACAATGCACACATCCAGTTTAAAGACTCTAGTCGAAGCTTGAGCTTTAGACCCATTATAGAAGAGGAATATCGACTCATAGATATCTACGATGATAAAGTGATTTCAACCAATTATGGGGGGACTATCTTAGGCCATATAGACTATTTAAGCTTTTGGGTGGATGCTAGAATATTCTCAGAATCTCATGACAAACAGGATGGATTAAATCGAGGTGAACTGAGTTGGGATAGGGAGTTCATTGATGTTCAAGACGATGACAACGATAACTTGAGTAACAACCTTTCGTTTGTTTCATACGCAAGGTATCGTGCAGCCATGACATTGGATACTCGAGTGGGCAAATTAGGTTTTCGCAGAGAGACGATTCATTGGGGACCGGGAGTTTTTCTCAATCTGAGCTTCAATTATCAAGCGGTGCCATTTAATCATGTGTTTTATCAAGGTGAAATTGGGCCTGTGAGAGTATGGACTCTTTACGGGAAATTATCCAGATCAACTGGTGGTTACTATCAACGTGGACGAGATAGTAAGACCATATATGCCCATAGATATGAGTGGTCGGTCATCCCTAATTTGACTCTAGGAATGACCGAGCAGTTAATTTTATTTAATCAAGATGAGCCTTGGGCATTTGTTCCTATAGTCCCACTTTTTATGGAAAAAGGGCAAGGAGTAGAAGAGGACAATAATGGAAATATGGCTTTTGACATCACTTATAAACTCCCAGGTTGGGCCCTGCTTTATACAGAGTTTTTATTAGACGACATGCAAGAACCATCAAGCCTTTTCGATAATTTCTGGGGAAATCGATGGGCATGGATGGCAGGCATACATCTATCTCCCAAAACACATAAAAGCCTTGGGTTAATCGCAGAATACTCTAGGGTTGAACCTTGGGTCTATACACACTATGACTCACTTACAGCCCAGTCTACTAATGGAGGAGCGGCACTTGGGAACCCTTATGGTCCAAACTCACAAGCGGTAGTGGTCAATCCATATTATCAAATAGCTAATCATTGGTCAATTGGTGCAAAAGCACTTTGGCTTTGGAAAGGTGATGACGCCGGTTCTCATCTTCAGGATGGGACTGAGGAACGTCTTGGCGTCGAAAAAGCAGGTCTAATACAACCCAACCTCAAGCGCTTCCTTCACAATGTAGACGGCCCACAAATAAGCGTCGGACCACAAATTTACTGGAGAGGCTATGGCCTACAAATAGACCTAGAAGCCTCTTGGGGGTCTAATAACGACCAAATTCTCACAAGAATCGCCTATCAATACTAAGCTAGCCCCATACTCCTCCGACATCCATTCATTTTTGTATCTTTGTAGTTAGAAACAATTACCTGATTTCCCACATTATCCGAACCCACTCGAAGGGGTCTCGCGAAGGTAAATCAAATTATCGAAAGTTTTAAAATGTCAGACATTCTTGCACAAGAAAATACAAAAGAAGCATACGCACTGGGTTTAGATATCGGTCGTTCAGTTCAGCAGCTTGCTGGTGAAATTGATATGGCATCGATGATCACTGGGATCCAGACGATCATTAATGGTGAAGAGCCTTTAATGTCTCAAGAAGATTCACGTGCCGTCATTGGTAAAATGCAAGAGCGCATTGAATCTGCTGCTTCAGCTGGAATCATCGAAGAAGGAAGCAAATTCCTTGCTGAGAATATTCAACGTGAAGAAATCACTGCAACAGAGTCAGGTCTTCAATATGAAGTACTTGAAAAAGGCGAAGGCGAATGCCCTGTAGCTGAAAATACTGTTGAAGTTCATTATGAAGGTGCACTTCTTGATGGAACAGTTTTTGATTCTTCTTACCAACGTGGTGAAACAATCTCATTTGGTCTTGGCCAAGTGATCAAAGGTTGGACTGAAGGTCTTCAGCTAATGAATGTAGGATCCAAATACAAATTATATATCCCATCTGACCTTGCTTACGGCCCTCAAGGTGCTGGTGGTGCAATTCCTCCACACGCAACTTTGATCTTTACTGTTGAGCTTATCAGCTTCAAATAGTTTTCAGTCAGCGTCTAATATTTTACAAGCACTTGAGTGATTAAAATTTAGGTTATCTCATCCTGGGATAGCCTTTTTTAATACCTCAAAATTTTGTATGATTTAATCAGTAGTGGAGGGACCATGGATAAAAATTCAAAAATATTCGTAGCAGGTGCTAGAGGCATGGTCGGTTCAGCTATAGTCCGTTCCTTGACCTCTCAAGACTTCTCTCATATTATCACCAAATCCTCACAAGAACTTGATCTTCGGGAGCAACAAACTGTTCGTGATTTTTTTGAATCTGAAAAACCTGAATACGTCTTTTTGGCCGCTGCAAAAGTAGGCGGAATCTTAGCTAATGCAACACGACCGGCTGAGTTTGTCTATGATAACCTTGCTATTCAAAACAACGTCATTGAAGCATCATATCAAAATAGTGTCAAGAAGCTCTTGTTTTTAGGGTCAAGCTGTATCTATCCAAAGCTTGCACCACAACCGATTCAAGAGTCCTCTTTATTAAGCTCAAAGCTAGAGGAAACCAACGAAGCATACGCTATAGCCAAAATCGCAGGACTAAAAATGTGCGAGTATTATCGTACTCAGTATGGCTGCGATTATATCGCTGCCATGCCGACCAACCTCTATGGCCCCAACGATAATTTTGACTTACAAAGTTCACATGTACTTCCAGCGCTTCTAAGGAAATTTCATGAAGCAAAAACTTCGGGTGAATCAGAAGTAGTTGTTTGGGGCACAGGGACTCCATTAAGAGAGTTTCAACATGTAGACGACCTGGCAAATGCACTCATTTACCTGATGAAAAACTATAGTGAATCAACGCATATCAATGTTGGAAGTGAAGAAGAAATTTCCATCCATGATCTAGCTCAGGCTATTCAAGAAGTCGTGGGATTTGAAGGACAAATTATTTTTGATCCAAATAAACCAGATGGTGCGCCAAGGAAAAAAATGGATTCGTCGCGAATGCACAAATTAGGTTGGACTCCAGACATTTCATTGAGTAGTGGAATAAAATCAACTTACCAATGGTTCTTAGAGAACCAAGACAACTTTAAATCAAAACAATAAACGAAAAAACACAACAATCATAAGGACAATCATGACAGAAAAAATATTCAATACCCCACAAGGCGGAGCAAAAGGGATAATCACTATTTTTGCAATTATCTTTGCACTCATCATTGCATTTAAATGTATCGAAACCGTCGAGGCAGGACACGTTAAAGTAGCTACCCTTTTTGGTAAAGCAAAGGTGACTTTGAATGAGGGTTTCCACATCACCAACCCACTATACAAATTCCATACTTTTGATGTAAGACAAAAATCGATCACAATTAAAGACATGTCAGTACCATCTAAAGATCAGTTGACGACTAATTTTGATGTATCTATCCAATACAAAATTATTCGCGAACTTGCTGGGACGATTGTTCAAGAGACAGGTACTTCAGCTCAATTGGTCAATGTTCATTTGACACCTAAATTCAGATCACTGATGAGAGAGATTTCAAAAGGAGTAAACACTGCTGAAGAATTTTACCATAAAGATGTTCAACAGAGAATTCAAGATCAACTAAGAGATGGCCTGATTGAATATTGTGGACCTAAAGGTTTAATGGTTCAAGAAATCCTTATACGTGATGTAAAACTTCCGCAGGTGATTCGCCAAGCAGTAGAAAAAAAGAAACGTCGTCAACAACAAGCTGAAGAACAAAGAGCAGAGCTTGCTCGATTTAGTGTAGAGCAAGAACAAAAATTAGCACAAGCAACAGCAGAGCGTCTTGCAGCTGAAGAGGAAGCAAAGATGATTCGTTTAATGGCAGACGCTGAGTCATACAAGATTCAAAAAATCAATGCAGCTATCGCTCGAAATCCTGCCTATATTCAGTTAGAAGCAATTGATGCAATGAAAAAGATTTCGCTTAACCCAGCATCTCAAATTTACTTCATTGATGGAAGCTCTCCATCACCTATTCCACTTATGAATATGGGAAAGAGATAACTCTAATCTCCCATTGATACTAGACAAGACTCATCAATATTTGAGTTAAATCAGGTCATCTTTAGGTGCTCACATTATTTGTGAGCACCTTTTTTATTTTTAAATCAAGAGCCCCCTTGCGCACAGAACTTGGCATACTCCTCGCTTTTATGACACTTAGACATACAAATAAAGGCTCAATCATGATATCAAAACAATCACTTTGGAAAATGGCAGGATTCATTCCTTTTCTCGGAATCGCTTTCCTCAACGCTTTCACTGATTTGGGCCATAAAATCCTCATTCAAAACACCTTATTTAAAGTCTATGATGGTTTTGAGTTAACTTTTTACACCTCTCTCATCCAAATGATGATTCTTTTGCCATTTCTTTTGGTTTTTACACCAGCTGGGTTTCTTTCAGATCGTTTTTCTAAAGTCAAGATCGTCCGATATTCTGCTTTTGCAGCAGTCCCTATTACCCTAGCGATTACTTGCGCATATTATTTACAAGCCTTTGAGCTCGCCTTTGCGTTTACATTTTTACTGGGTCTTCAATCAGCGATTTATAGTCCAGCCAAATACAGTCTTATTCGGGAGCTAGTCGGTAAGAAACATCTCGCCGGCGCCAATTCTGCTATACAGGCCTTGACTATTGTAGCGATCTTGGGTGGTACGGCGGGATATTCATTTCTTTTCGAAAACAGCGTCTCTGGATCAACTGCGGGTGAAATTCTTTATTCTATAAGATACTGTGGCTTTGTTTTGATGGCTGGAGCTATCCTTGAATGGATACTTTCCCTAAGACTTCCCAATATTTCTCCTTCTCAACCTTCGCTGAAATTTCCATGGGTTGACTACTTTAAGGGTAAATCTCTTGTCAAAAATTGCAAAGATGCTCTTTCTCATAAAGTGATTCGCCAAAGTATTTTTGGGCTCTCTATTTTCTGGGCGATTAACCAGGTTTTACTTGCGAGCTTTGGCACCTATTTTAAAGAAGTGACTGGATCTGAAAACACTCTTCTTACCAACGGAATCATGGGTATTGCCGGCCTTGGTATCATCGTGGGTTCTATTATCGCGGCTAAAATGTCGAAGAACTATATTGAAACTGGTCTCCTCCCTTTATCTACGCTAGGGATTGCATTGAGCTTAGCGCTTATCCCATTTCTACAAGATGCAACTAGCCTGATGGTATTGTTTGGTTTTTATGGCGTCTTCGGTGGGATGTTTCTCGTACCTCTTAACTCTTTGGTTCAATTTAATGCTGGTGATGATGAGGGCGGCCGTATCCTTGCCGCGAATAACTTTGTGCAAACAATCATCATGGTTTTATTCCTAGTAGCCAATATGGGGATGTCACATTTTGGTTTTGATGTTAGCTCTATTTTCTTTATTCTTGGTGCAGTGGCTGTCATTGGTTGCGTATGGACTCTTATAACCTTGCCACAATCTCTCATTCGAGTCGTGCTTCGATTGATGGCTGTGTCTCGTTACAAAATGAAAGTAACTGGTTTAAATAACTTACCAAGTGAGGGCGGCGTTCTTCTTTTAGGTAATCACATCTCTTGGATTGATTGGGCAATTATACAACTTGCTAGTCCTCGCCCTATTCGATTTGTGATGCTTCGTAGTATTTATGAAAAATGGTACCTAAGATGGTTCCTTGATCTTTGTCAGGTTATCCCTATTGCCGCGGGGTCTTCGAATGATGCAATTAAAATGATTAGTGAGTCTTTGGCTCGAGGTGAGGTTGTAGCGCTTTTCCCAGAGGGACATATTTCTCAAAGTGGTGCTTTATCTGTCTTTAGAACGGGCTTTGAAAGAGCTGTCAAAGGCACTGGTGCCACAATCATACCATTTTATCTACACGGACTATGGGGCTCAAGATATTCTTATGCAGCAGATGGTTTTAAAGAACAACACAATCCATTAACTTGGCGTCAACTCGTCGTGAGTTTTGGTCCAGGACTTCCTGATCACACAGAGGCTCCACAAGTAAAGATTGCAGTTCAACATTTGTCCATCCATAGTTGGGATGCAGAGATAGAAGAGAAAAATGATATCGTTAATACCTGGCTTGATAGTGTTTCCAAAAGACTATTCAAACCACTTGTGATTGATGGTGCTAATAAACTAACGGGTCTAAAGCTTTTGACTGGAGTGATATTATTTCGATCAAAGTTAAAAATTATCTTGGGTACTCAGCAAAATATTGGTTTCCTTCTCCCTCCTAGTGCTGGTACTTTTATAGCAAAACTTGCGACCTTGGCTCTTGGCAAGACGATTGTCCCTTTAAACTACACAGGTAGTAGTGAGACTCTTTTTGCCTGCTCACAAAAAGCAGAAATAAAAACAATCATTACTTCAAAAATATTTCTCAAAAAACTAGAAGCTAGAGATCTTGATTTCTCACCTTTATGGACCGACATTCGTAAGGTTGAGCTTGAAGATGTGAAGGCCGAAATTTCTAAAATTGCGGAATTAAAATCCCTTTTGACCTCACTTATTCTACCGAAGTACCTACTGAGAAAAATGTTTTTTAAATCAAGTCCACTCAATGAAACAGCTGCGATTTTATTTACTTCAGGATCCGAAGGTACGCCTAAGGGTGTCGAACTATCACACAAAAATATCCTAGGAAATATCCATCAAGTCTCATCACTTTTAAATCCAACTAAAGATGATTTAGTGATGAGTCAACTTCCTACCTTCCATGCATTTGGACTGACAGTAACTACACTTTTACCACTGATTGAAGGCATTCCACTAGTCACTCATTCCGACCCGCTTGATGTGAAGAAAATTGGCCGCCTGGTTAGTGAACATAAAGTGACCTTCATGTGTGGAACTTCTACTTTTTTAAATATGTACGCTAGATCTAATGCGATTCACCCCTTGATGTTTGGATCACTTCGCATGGTGGTTTCCGGTGCTGAGAAGTTACGTTCTGAAGTAAAGTCACTATTTAGAAGAAAATTTGGAATTGATATACTCGAAGGCTATGGAACAACAGAGACTACGCCTGTGGCATCAGTGAACTTACCAGATATTATGTTAGACTCCAAAGGCCAAGTCCAAATAGGTCAAAAGTCGGGATCTGTAGGACTTGCTCTTCCTGGGAGTTGTTTTAAGATTGTTGATCCAGAAACGATGATTGAGCTTGCGCCTGAAGTGGATGGATTGATACTTATTGGTGGCAATCAAATCATGAAGGGCTACCTAGGTGATGCAGATAAAACTAATGAGGTGATAGTTGAATGGGATGACTTTACTCGTTGGTACAAAAGTGGTGATAAAGGACATCTAGATACTGATGGCTTCTTAACTATCGTTGATAGGTACTCTCGGTTTGCCAAGATTGGTGGAGAAATGGTTTCACTCAGTGCAGTAGAAAACGCAATTTCTCCCTTGCTTGATGATGATGCCGAGATCTTAATAGTTGCTTTACCGCATGCTACAAAGGGTGAGCAGTTGGTAGCACTTGTGTCTAATATGGATCTTGATAAGCTCAAGGCAGCATGTAAAGGTGTTTCTCAAGATGTTTTACCACAGCTCTACCGTCCAGCTCAGTGGTTATCGGTCAAAAAAATTCCGAAGCTAGGAAGTGGTAAAACCAATCTAAGTGGAGCGAAAAAATATGCCTGGGATAAAGTTCTAGGGTGAGCTAGCTCACATGCCTTAAGATGTGAACTTTATGTATTATCCAGGCAATAAGGGAAAATAGGGAGATAATGATGAAGAAAGTATTAATCGTAGATGATATTGCTGCTAGTAGAAATCAGATGAAGGATGCGAGATTATTCAAGTAAGCAATTGTGTTAAGTCAATTTATCAAGCCAACCGTTTTTCTAGTCTCAAAGCCAAATTGCCTATATGACTTCTTCTTTATTTACTGGAGCAACAAGAGAATGGTACCTACGAAATGGCGCAGACAACTTTCTTGAAAAACCATTTAACCAGATGCATTGTATGACACTTTTCCAAGGGCTAGCAGCAATGAAATACCAGAAGTATTGGAAAGTCATCATATTCGGGAGTATGTCTAGTGCTGACATTCTAAGTGTTCTTTTAGATACGTTATCATCAGGTGCTAATCGCTACATCATTCAACCCCTCAGCTACTATCAAATTGCGGAGATTTTGGAATTTTCTACCTTTAAAGCATGAATAATTGGAATCAAGACAAAAAACCTTCAAATGACTCAAGTTCTCCTAAAAAGAGATCTCTTAAAGTTGATGGTAAAAAGGCGTCAGGTCGTGCAAACATTGCCGGCGGTCGACCTGTTGGTGCAAGAGGCGCTAGCTTCAAAGGTAGACCTTCGGTCAAATCCTTAGATACTCTTCTTAGGAAACATGGTGTAGCACTCAAACCAGAGACTCTCGAAAAGCTTTGGGCATACCATCGTATCATCCATGAAAACAATACAGATGGCGATTTGACCAGACTTCGGGCGTTCGATACCATGGTGGAAAAACACTATGCAGATTGTATTATCCCTGGCGCTTTTGTGAAGAAATGGCCCAACCGTATGCTAGACATTGGTTCTGGGGCGGGTTTTCCTGGTATTCCTCTGAAAATTGTGCATCCTGAGATTCACTTCACATTGTGTGAACCAAGAAATGTACGTGTAGACTTTTTAAATAGTACTATTGAACGCTTGGGGCTGACTAATATTGATGTATTTGGCCATAAGGTGACGAGTCACAGTATGGATATTCCAGTCAATGGAATTATCACTCGTGCTTTTGAAGTGATGGATAAGACTTTACTTCGCATACACAATTCCTTAGAAGTCGGTGGCAAAGCGATCTTTATGAAGGGCCCTTCACTTAGAGAAGAGATACAAGAGTGTGAATTAAAAGGCTATCGAGTTGAGTCACAGGATTACTACACGATACCCAATAGCACTCAAGAGCGCGCGCTTGTCGTTTTGGAGCGAGTTGAGTAAGTTCTTTAATTGTTGAAGTTAGGGTCTATCGGGATTCCCCATGGGCATACCTGAGTAAACCAAGCACTTGTGCCGCGACCAGTCAGAAATGATATCCCTGCCACCTTTTGGCTTTTCCAAAGTAAATAAAGAGTCTCCCCTTCGTCTTCCCAATCAAGCTCAATCTCAGATTCAGGAAGTGCGTTTTGAAGGGTCTCTGTGACGTATTGATCTGGAACACGAAATGTATTCTCACCAATTTCATCTTGAAAATTAGCCGCTTCTACGCGATTATAAACCCAGCCGTCACGGATGGTCTTTCCTTGAGGATCAAGGATATAAATTACACCAAAACTGCCGTTGTCTTCAAAGACACCGGTAAAGCCGGAGATTTTATGGAAGGATTCAATAGTCATGTTATGAATATACTATATTATATGGCACTTCCAAACACTTGAAGGGGCTAATATGAGCAGTATTCGATGGATACGCACACTACTAGTTGATGATAAGCCAGTGACTGTTGAGATTATGATCGGTTCCGATTATATAGCCGATAAATGTTATGTACGAGTGAACTCAGAACCAGAGTTTTACTATACTCCCGATATTGATTCTCGAGATGCTATTGTAGCTAAAGGGATTGAGATTATTCAACAACGATTTAAAGGCAAAACCGTACTGACGTCAAATGGGCAACCCTATCTTTGGAATTAAAACTTAAATACCCATATATCCCAATCTCAATTTCTTCAATTAAAACTTTGTAAAATTTAAATGGATTTCTTTATGTCTCAAACACGTTATCTCACAGTTCATGGTCACTTCTATCAACCACCTCGCGAAAACCCTTGGACCGGTGAAATTGAAGTCCAAACAAGCGCACATCCTGATCACGATTGGAATGAGCGTATCCTCAAAGAGTGTTATGATCCAAATTCTCACTCTCGAGTAATGACCGGTGAAGGTAAAATTGCAGATCAAGTGAACAACTATGCTCACCTCAACTTTAATATGGGCCCAACACTTTTAAATTGGATTCGATTTAAATCTCCAGATACTTATCAAAAAATAATTGATGCTGATAGAGAAAGTTGTGCTCGTTTAAATGGTCATGGTAATGCCGTGGCTCAAGTATTCAATCACATCATTATGCCGCTTGCCAGTCAGAAGGACAGAGTGACACAAATTGAGTGGGGTTTAAGAGATTTTGAATATCACTTTGAGCGTAAAGCTGAAAGTATCTGGCTTGCTGAAACTGCCATTAATATGGATGTTGTTGTTGACATGATCAAGGCAGATGTGAAGTATGTTATTTTAGCGCCGACCCAGTTTGAGGCTTTTCGCCCCATGACCAAAGAGGGTGTAGATCCTTATTCAAATGAAAACCAATGGAACTACCAAGGTCCTAATGAAATGGATACACATCGACCGTATCGGGTCTTCCCTCGTGATGTAGATGGTAATAAAATTTGCGAAGGTCACTTGGATGTCTTCTTTTATGACGGTCCACTTTCAACAGCAGTGAGCTTTGAAAATTTATTGAAAGACGCGAATAATTTTGGTAATCGCATCTCAGGTAGTTTCTATGATAATGGCCGACCAGAACTTTTGTCTATAGCAACTGATGGTGAGTCTTATGGGCACCATGATAAATTTGGTGACATGTGTCTGGCTTATTTCTTTGATAAGATTGCAAGCAAAAATAATATTGAAGTCGTAAGCTATGCTTGGTACTTAGAAAAATTCCCACCCATCATGGAAGCTCGTTTGAGAAATGAGCATGATGAAGGTACTGCTTGGTCTTGTGCTCATGGTGTGGGGCGTTGGTATAGAGACTGTGGTTGTGCTACTGGTGGTGGTGCAGATTGGAATCAAAAATGGCGCACTCCTCTTCGTGAGGCACTTGATTTTTTGAAGTCTAATTTAGACTCTGTTTATGAATCTGAAATGAAGAAACTAAGTGATATAGACCCATGGGATATCCGTAATGACTATGTTGATGTGCTTATTCAAAAAGACTTGAATTACACTGAGAAATGGGTAGACCAGCGATTGACTGCTGAGGGCGATGAGTTGGGTTCACGTATGTTGGGCCTACTTGAAATGCAAAAATTTGGGATGTTCATGTATACAAGTTGTGGTTGGTTTTTTAATGATTTTGAAGGTATTGAGCCAGTACAAAATCTTAAATACGCACGTCGTTCAATTGAGCTTCTAGAAAATTTCACACAAGATAATGGCGAAACTGAATCCAAGTTTTTGAAGCTTTTAAAAAAAGCGGTGACAAATGAATCTGGTATCGACGGCGAGGCTCTCTATATTCGAGAAGCGGTTCCAAGAATTAATCCTGAATATCGCCTGATTGCGGGTGCGCTATTTAACTTGGCATCAGCTGATGAGATTTGTATCCGCCGCATTAATGGTGACTGCTCTATTCGCGCTGAGCTGCACTCTGAAGGTAAGCACTATGCTGTTTGGGAGGTAGCCTTGCAAGAGATCTCTACTTGGCTCACGCGTCATTATTACGCCATAACTATTGAAAGACAATCTGGTGAAAAAATGGTGGTGTTCTATCAAGGTTGTTATAACGTCGATAGAATCCCTAAAGTTGACCAAATCTTTAGAGATAGCCAGGAAGCTCAAAAAGCATATAGTATGGGTAAATTAATTCGTCTGGACAATTTATTCCCGGATGATTTACAAGAATTATTAGATACTCAAACGCAAGGTGCTTTTGAAGACCTGTGTGACGAGTTTATTGATTTCAGTGAGCGGCACCATTTGACTGTGGGTTTAATGACTCAACAAAACGTGCCCCTACCTGATTATATTCAAGTACCACTGAAGATGTCTTATAATGCTCGTATACATGCGATACTCAAGGGTCTACTCTCTGAATTTAATGAAACTAAGTTTTTGGAAATCGAAGAATTGATGGAATACTCTCAGGAGATGGGTTTCAAATTCGACTTACGGTTTATTGAAAAAGAGTATCAAGATCGCTTACTTTATTTAATTCCACGCTTGACTATGAATAGTCTGCCTGAAGACGTTGAATATGTTAAAGCCCTAGTCCAAGTGACTAAATGGACTGAGATGAATGTAAATAAAGGTTTGATTGAGGACGCTGCATTCCCACTCTATCGTAGATTTTGGAACAGCAAAGTCCTATGTAGAAATACTCATGACTTCCTAGAACCGCTCTTTGAATGGATGTATTTCCAAATCCCAATTGCTTCGAAAGAGACTCAACTCAAATAGATTTTGAAATAATTATGAGGCGTTTCCAGAATAGGAAGCGCCTTGTTTTGTTTGAATTAGGGTGAGGCTTAAAAATTAAGTCATGATTCAGTTTGGTTTGAGTATTCTCGCGCAAGCATTGACCAAAGGGTGATCGCCATCAACCAGGTCGCAACCTAACTCCCATATGAGTACCCCACCAAAATCTTCTTGCCGTATATAGTTGACCTTGATTCCTATAGACCGCTCATCATCGTATGATACCCAATTTTGAAGTCCGGTCTTAGGGTCAATATATGTACCCATTGGAACTTGCGCTAGGGAGCACCAATCTTCATTTAGTTTCCCACTGTTCTTCAGTTCCATAATTTCTGAGTAAAGTAAAGCCGTGTCTACCTTAGCGTGTTCTTTATTCCAGCTCTGGTTAAGTCCTAGACAGTCGGGATAATATCTCCCATAGAATCCTAACCCTAAATTGAGTTTGTGTGGTGGACAACCTTGCATGAGAAAGTGAATAGCTAATTGATGGAAGCTTGGGTTTAAAGCGGGGGTGAAGTTTGGATCCTTAGGGGAAGTATGGCTTGGACTATAAAGAGGTGAGTTATGCCAAGAGAGTTGTTCTAAAGCTCTAGTTTCTGGTGAGCCTAAGTCATAGCTCATGATTGAGATAAAATCAACGAGAGGTACAATTTTAGAAATGTCAAAATATTGATACCATTTTTCAATCCCAGGGAGATCAATAGTAATGATATATTTTGAACCAAACTCAGCGCGAAGCTCTTGTAATAATAAAATGAGATTTTGTTGGTCTGATACCTGACCTTCAAATTCGGCTAGGCCAGGAAACTCCCAATCAAGATCGATTCCATCAGCTCCTGTTTGTTTCAAGGTAGAGAGGCATTGTTTGACAAAATACGCTCTAGCTACTGGGCTAGCGCATATTTCAGAAAAGGCATATGAATTTGTCCAACCACCTATGGCAATTAAGGTTTTACAGCCTTTTTTATGAGCCGCGGGCACAATTTCTTTGAGAATCGCTAGATCAAAGTCAGGTCTAAGAAATTGAATACTACCATCCTTAAATGGAGTCATAAAGGCCCAAACAAGGTGTGTCAGCTTCTCAAATGGGATATGATTCCAACCACTAGCATCCGAACTAGAGAGTCTTCCTGAATAGAGAAATCCTAAAATATTGTAACTCATGGTACTTTTTCCTGAAGATAAGGGCCAAATACAGGCCTTTTAAACTAAAACTAAGTCAATATAGGCGGTTTTGTCACACTAATGTAAAAGAAGTGTCACGATAGCCTTTTCACTTTCTTTCAATGAATTAAGAGCGTAGATTAATATTAGAACTTTGAAAGACTCTCACAATATTTCATATTCTCCCCACAATTTCTCTCTCACAAGAAAAAAGCTCTCACTGAATGGTGGGGGCTTATTTCTTTTTAGTTGGTGTTATGGCATTAGCTTTTTTAAATTAGGTTGATTCGTCATTAGGAGTTTTCATGAGTATTATTCAGATTATATTATTGGCCTTTGTTTGTGCTGTTTATTTCTATTGGCGCCTGCCCAAAGGCAACCCTATTAAAGAATGGATCAATGACCATTCAATTGGTATCGGCAATGGCCTACTTATCTTTTGGGTATTATTTTTTATGTCTAAATCTCCTAGGTTAGCACTTTTCTTCGGAGCCCCTATGCTTCTTATTGGTGGGTTCTTGTATTTGGCCAAAAAGAATCGTTTGAAAAGTAATGATAATTTTGAGGATGGAAAATTTAAGGATGGAACCAAAGACGTCAATGATTTGGGTGACCCTAGAGATCGCAAATAAGTTTTAGCACAGCTTGTTAAACAAAAAACGCCACCTTATAAAAGGCGGCGTTTTTTGTTTTAGGCTTCTAGTTATTTGAAGCTTTGCAGCTTTTGAAATAACCCGATACTTTTAATTAACATTAAATAAATTTGGTAATTTTTAATGCTTTACCATTTACTTTTACTTTGTGTAGATGAGTCATGATCTCTTTAGGCATTCCAGAAGGAAGGTCTACTGTTGAGTAGTTTTCATTCAGCTCAATATGTCCAATAAAGTCACTTGAGATGTCAGCTTCATTAGCAATAGCACCCACAATTTGACCAGGCTTAACTTGGTCTTGGTAGCCAAGGTCAATTCTGAAACGTTCCATTTCAATACTAGAATCATTTTTTAACGGTTTAGCTGATTTAGGGATCTCTTTGTCGGGACGTGACTCTCTTGGTCCACGATCACCACGGTCTCTATCACGACCGCCACGCTCACGTCCGCCGCGTTCGCTACGATCTCTATCGCGACCACCACGTTCGCGACCACCGCGTTCGCCACGGCCACCACGATCTTTATCGCCAGCGCGTGCACCAAACTCTTCACGAGCATGGTCTTGAACATCAGCTTGAGTAATCCAAAGGTCTTTTTCCCCTTGAGTCATTTTGATAAATGCAGCAAGAAGTCTAATTGGGTCAATAGCTAAATCTTCAGTGATTTTTTCAGCAAGGACTTCGTATTTTTCAAGATCAGAATTCTCAAGAACTTTTTTAGCGTACTCTTCAAGACGAGCTTCGCGACCAGCGTTAATACTTCTAAGGTCAGGAATTGCCATTTCTTCGATATTAGCTTTGGTCTCACGACGAACATCATCTAAGAAGCGTTTTTGTCTGAATGTAGCAAGTGATAGTGCATCACCTGAACGTCCAGCACGGCCTGTACGACCAATACGATGGACATAAGACTCAACATCAGAAGGTAGGTCAAAGTTCACCACATGAGTGATGCGTTGAACATCCAGTCCACGAGCGGCTACATCAGTTGCAGCAATGATATCAAGTGAGCCTTTTTTGAGACGATCAACTAGGCGTTCGCGAGTTTCTTGAGGAAGGTCACCATTGAGTGCTTCGGCTTTGATGCCTTTGCCATTTAAAAAGTCAGCAACTTCATGTGTCCCAGCTTTGGTTTTAGAAAAGATCATGACTGCGTCATATTCTTCTGTTTCTAATATACGCCAAAGTGCGTCCAACTTCATACTCGCTTTGGTAAACAATGCGCGCTGTCTAATGTTACCACCAGTTTGAGTAGTTGTTTTTACATGAATGTATTTAGGGTTATTCATGTATTTGGTTGACATGTGCTTTACTTTAGTAGGCATTGTGGCGGAGAACAATACTGTCTGACGATCTTTAGGAGTATGTTCAAGAATCCACTCAACATCATCAACAAATCCCATGCGAAGCATTTCATCTGCCTCATCTAGAATAAGAGTGTCAAGAGCATCAATTTTTAAAGTTTTTTGTCTCAAGTGATCCATGACACGACCAGGAGTGCCTACACAAATTTGTGCGCCTTTTCTCAGACCACGAAGTTGTTCATTGTATCCTTGTCCACCATAAAGTGAAAGGACCTCAATACCCGGCATGAATTTGCTATAAACCATAATGGCGTCTGCGACTTGGCCAGCAAGCTCACGGGTGGGAGCTAGGATAAGAACTTGGGTCCTTTTATCGTTTGTAATTTTGTTTAGGATAGGTAATGCAAATGCAGCAGTTTTGCCAGTACCTGTTTGTGCTTGACCGAGTAAATCTCTTCCCTCTAATAGATAGGGAATTGATTCTGTTTGAATCGGTGTTGCGTGGGTGTATCCCTTTTCGTCAAGGGCTTTTAATATTTCAGGTTTAAGATCTAAACTATGAAATTCAAGTTGTTCTGTTTCCGACATGGACTATTGTTGCCTTTCTAGAGCTTTCAATTCGGCCTTCACTTTCGAATGAACTTTCGATACTTTTGTAACATCGATGTTCGGTTCTCTTAAAGAAGGCCGGTCTGAAACTACGAACTTGAGACCCAGGCTTTCATTAAAGGAAGAAAATGGTATAACATTTCCTTGCAGTTGAAGACTTTTGGCATATGTATCTACGTTGCCACTAGTATATATAGAAACTGAAGGGCCTTGTGCATATGTCGGATTGACCTTTATTTTACCTAAATGTAGGTCCGCAGTACCTTTTGCCCTATGAAAGCGTGTGCCTTTGCCATTAAAGGCATCTCCAATTCCTATAAAACTTCCAATAGCTACAATTTTAGAAAGAGTAGGCGCTTCAGCTATTCTAAAATCTTTTACTTGAAATTCTGCTCGATAACGTGGAATTAAGAAGCCTTTGGGAGCTTTTAATTGAACCTTAAGGCCACCACCATACATGTGATTATAGTATTCAAATTCACGTAAAAACCCACCGGCGTCATTGGTCTTGATTTCAATTGTGGGGTACTTCGTTTGTTTTAAGAATTTGGCATTGACTTTTTTGCCTTGACCTGGCTTACCAAATTCAGCAATCATGGCCAGATTTTTTAATGTGCCTTTATTCCAGTCAGCTTTACTCTTAACATTTTTTAAATAACCTTGTGGAGTCATTTGAATTTTACTGAAGTTGAGTTCAATGCGATTATGAAGATGTGATTTGGCTGATTCATCAATGAGTTCGGCGCCGACTAAACCTGCAGAAGGTGACAAGGTGTCGAGCCTCATAAAGCGATGTAAATTCAAGAAATTTCCGTTGAGGGAGATGTGTTTATTTTTTCTCTTGATGTTTGTTTTGTGAAGTAACAGAGCCACACCAGATTTTAGTTTGTCAATTTTAAAATCAAAGTAATGATTTTTGAGATTGAGATTTCCTACAGCGGTTAGTTTGAGTTCTTTACCAAGAATGTTAAATTCTGAAAGAGTGACATTATCATTTCTTTTGGTGACTTTAATTTCAAGGGTGCTTTTTTTATTGCTAGCAGCTTTGAGTAGCTTTCCTCCCAATACAATTTGAGCTTGATTAAGAGATGCGTTGAGTTTAAGTCGAGTCACATCGCTATCTTTATGAGGAAGAGATACCTCGGCTTTGATCTTTATTGGACCAGTCAAGATATCTTGCTTAAACCATTTTTCCATTTTCTTTGTGTGAGTATTTGCTTTAATTTTAAGGACGGAGCGTTCACTATTTTTTTTGTTAATATTCATTTGGTAATTAAATTGAAAAGAATGATTTTCGGCTGAACCCTTTCCGATAGCTTGAAGTCTCGTTGATAGAACTGTGAGATTAAATGTTGGGAGACTTAGGGATTGAATAGGGTAGTCATCATTGAGTTTGATCTTGGCGGATTGAGCATTGGTTTTCAAATGAAGATCAATTTTATCTAATGATACTTCATCTCCTAAGTCTAATTTAAACGAAAGATTACTTTGATGCCGGCCTGACAATACTTGAGCTGGAAGAGATTTTGTGCTTAGAATATCTTTATCAATAATATGAAGAGCATCAGTCAACGTACCTGAAATTTTGGTGTTTAACCCTAGTTGAATATTTTTGGTGGGATGATTGATTAAATCTAGAGAAATCTGCATGTTTTCTAGTTTCGATTTTAAAATTCTAGCTTGATCAACTTGTACGCTTATTTGGTGAATTTCATTTGAATCCATCGACCAAAAAATATTACCATAGGCTTGTTTGACAAGAGGAACGGATTTCCAAGGATTGACTGATAGTTGAGTGAATTTGGCGTTCGCACTGAGTTGATTGCTTGAACTTGATATTTGTGATTCGTATACTTGGCCTTTTTCTACTTGAGTAAATATCCATTTACGTGCAGGTGGAATTAATTTTGGAGACCAGTTTTTATTTAACCAAGCCAAGGTTAAATTTGGGTGTTTTAGATTGATGTTAACATCATAATTGTGTGGGTTAATTTTACCCTGATATGATATGTTTTGACCATCAACTTCAAGTTCAGAATTTTCAATATGCGCTTCCACAAATTGATCATTCCACCTAGTTGAAATAATAAGGTTTTTAATTTTCAAAGGTTGATCCATAAAGACTTGATGCTCGACTGTTAAATCTGAACTTCTTATTTCCATTACAGGATTAAGAAATGTTGTATCATGAATACTACAACTCAAATCAACATCAAAATAACCTTCATAATTCACTGAATCTATTGGGGGTATAAAATGGTCGATTAATTTGCTTTGCATCTGCGAAGATTTAATTTGCCATTCAGGTGCTTGATTAGCGGATGATTTGATGACTTCAATATTAATAGCTTGTTCTTGTTGATCAATTTCTATGAGTGATTCACAGCTCAATTTTTTTAAATAGTCTTTAAAATTTAATTCTAATCGCCCACTTTTAACTTCTACTTCCCAGTCATTTTTTTGTGGATCTTTCATTTTCATTCTCAAGTTTTCTATAGTGATATATTTCAATCCATGGTAAACTCCAATAAGACTATCAAGGTTATTGTATTGGGTGCTAAGAAGTGAAGCTAAATTTGCTCTACTCCAAGGTTCTGTGTTTGTTGTGTCACGAGGTATGTTTTGAGTATTGAGAAGACCGTCTTGAATGTGAATAGATCTGAGTTGTAATTCTCGATGTATCATTGCGCTCAGATCAATTTGTACACTGACCTCTTTGATTTTTAAAACTTCACCAAGATCACGATGAACAGTTTTAACATCATAGATTTTGACCTTAGGCCAAGTCCAAAGTTTATCCCATTCAAGTTTTATATCTTGCATAGTCGTTTGATAGTCAGAACCTTTAGGGTTGAGGGCCTTTTCAATCAATGGAATTAAATATTCAAATGAACCACTAGAGTTTTTCAACCAAAGAAATGTTCCAGTCGCACTTATAAAAGAAATGAGAGCTAGGCCAAGTAGATATTTTTTCATGTAATTTAGTACTTACTTATTTATTATTTGTTTTTGATGACAAGTGGGATGGCAAAATAGAAGCCAACACTATTACCCATCGGGTCTGCAGAGTTAAGTCTACCTTTGATATTAATTCCTAACAACGCATTAAACCATGCGTTTAATTGCAACCCTGTATGAAGCCTTTCTTCATTGATCAAATAGACACCAGCTCCCACACCCATGAATCGAGCGCCAAGTTGAACATCTGCGTAGACCTCAGCGACACCTTTATTGCCCAATAGACCTAAGTCATAACCAAAAAATACTTGAGCTGGTGAAAATGCATGGTGGGGCCAATAACCCACTTCAAACCCATGAGTATCGGCGAACTCGTCATTAAATTGAAAAAAGGGTTTGATTGTCAGAATCATGGTGTCAGCACTTAGCTGTGTTACTAAGAGGAGTATAGTGAGAAATACATAGGACTTGCGCATAGTCTGAAAATAGGTAATCACCGAGTGGCATGCAACAAATGATTGCAAAGAGTAAAAAAAAGACTACTTCCTTATAGGAAATAGTCTAAATCTAACTGAAGATAATGAAGTGGGTTTTATGCACAACACTTTTTAAATTTCTTGCCTGATCCACATGGACAAGGGTCATTTCGGCCGACTTTTGGCCCTTCATTTTTGACTGTGCCTTGATTGACGAATTTGCCATCATAGAAGTACCAAAGGTCATTTTTTTTACGAAATTCTGCAACTTCATTATGTGCTAGCTTTTCGCCATCATTTTCATAGCTAGCTACAAAATGAACAAGTCCAGTCTCGTCTTCAAGACCACCATCTTTGGTATCAAGGATTTCAAGCCCAAGCCAGGTTGAGTTCATAGACCATTCGCGAATACCCGCTTCATCAAACTCGTGAAGCATAGTAGGATGAACTGTTTTGACGATATATTCGATATTTTGTATTACAAATGCAGAGTAACGTGAACGAAGTAACGCCTCTGGTGTAGCAGCTTGAGCAGTGCCTTCAATAAGGGGCTGACAACATTCTGCAAAGCTTTTTTCTATACCACAATGACATTGATTCATATAATTTCTCCTTGATTGAGCTGAAAACTAATAAACCCTAGGCAGAGTTTCTAGTGTCTGAGCTAATTACAAGTATTTTCTGGTATCTCTTATAGTATGCTAGAACGACACAGGTCATTGGAATTGCGATAATTAAGCCTAAAAAGCCAAGTAATTGACCCCAAATAGAAATACTGAGTAAAATGAGCGCTGGACTTAAGCCAGTAATTTCACCCATAAATTTAGGCACTAAAAATGCATCTTGAATAATTTGAATGACTATAAATAGAAGTGCAACCCACATAAACACCCAACCTATGCTGCCACCGGTTTCAAGTGTGTGTATGAGACCAAGAAAAGCAGCGGGTATGATTCCAATGATCTGCATATAGGGTACCATATTAAGAACACCAATAAATAACCCAAGAAATATAGCCATCGGTAGCCCGATTAATGAGAAACCTAGAGCAAAGGCGACCCCTATTAGTAGGGCTATCATGGCTTGTGCACGAAAATATTGATTCATGGCAAGATCAAATTCACTAATAAACCCTAGTACTGATTCACGCCAATTTTCAGGAATAAATTGAACGCCCTCTTCTTTGAATTGTGTGTAGTCTCCTAGCATAAAAACTAAGTAGAGTGAGATGATAAATAAGGCGAAGATTCCACTGAGTAACATTCCTACGCCGGAGAGCACCCCAAATGCACCTGGAACTAGCTTTTGGAGGCCTTTTTGAATCCAAGTCCAATTATTGCCCTCTTGTATCCAAACTTTCCATTCAGATTGAGTGAATTCTCTTAATTCTTGTATCAGGTGTTGCCAGAGTGGAGATTCAATTAATTGGTTGAGGCGCTCAATGTTTTGAGGGCTCTGAACAAATGAAATGAGTAGCTTGAACATGGTTTGAAATTCACTGACAAGGTAGGGAGTTAAGATCCCAAAACAAATGGCGAGAACCATGACACAACCTATGAGTGTAATTGCTACTGAGAGTCCACGTCGCTTGACTTTGGTATTAATTTTTTCGACGAGTGGATTGAGTAAATAAGCGAGTAAAGCAGCGATAAAAAAAGGCAACAATACAGTGGTTAACTCTTTCATTAAATACAAGAGTCCGAATATCAATGAGAGCGTTAAAAACCGCTTAAAAACTTTATCAAGTGTATATGTGTTCATAATCACCTCCTAGGGCTTTGAAATTTGCTAATTTCTTCTGCATGAGAGCATTTATTTTTATCATTTTTTTTGTTTTTTCTGGAATATCAGTACTTTGGGCGGCTATTGGTAGTCACGGCTCTGAAGGTGTGGGTGAAATTCACTCGGCACACACATTAAAGGATCTTCAAATGAGGGCCGGGCTCTATAATCGCGTTTTATCCTCTAGCGATATTTTTCAAGAGGGTACTTTCAAATATCAAAACATAGAGTATCCAGTTGAAGACTTTGTTTCTATTAGCTCGTTTCCTATAGTTGGCCTTGGTTTAGGCAATAATTTTGAAGCTATTTTGGGAGTCCCCGTTTATTTTGATTATATGAGAAATGAGCAATTTTCAGCTTCAGGGATAGGTGACTTTCGTGCTAAAATGAAATTTCGTTTAAGCCAAGCTGAGGTCCCGGGCGCTTTTGCTCTTGCATTTTTACTTGAAGCCTATGGTGGAACAGCCTCTAATGATGACGGTTTAGTTCCCAGAGATCTCAGTTACTATAGAGAAGACAATGAGCTAAGTCCTTATGGGCGCAAACAAATTTATGTGGGAATGACTGCTGCAACTACTTTGGACTTCGAAGTAACAAGCTTAGCGTGGCCATTAAAGTGGCACATCAATAGTGGGTATACTTTTCCAGTAGGTGATTTCCCTGGTGTCATTGCTATGGGGTCAGCCGTTGAACTTAACATCAACAAGTACTGGTCTTTAAGTACAGATATTTTACATAAAAGTCGTGAGAATAGATTTGGAACACCAGCTCAATTTGAGAGTGAATACATGGTGGCTGGCGGCAACATATTCTTCACCACAGGCAAAGGTGTGACTTTAAGTGTCGGCGCTACGCGTGATATTTTACAAGGTGGCTTTGAAAATATTTCTCAAGTTGGTACTGAATTTAATGTACACCCTGAACGAAATTGGATTGCTAATACTGCAATTCATTGGACGGGCTTTATTACTCCTCAAGACCAAGATAAAGATGGGGTCACAGATGAGTTTGACCTTTGTCGTTTTGAGCCAGAAGATCGCGATGGCTTTGAAGATGCAGATGGTTGTCCAGAAATTGATAATGACAAAGATGGTCTTATTGACAAGGATGATAAATGTCCCAATCTACCAGAAGATAAAGATGATTTTGAAGACGCTGATGGCTGCCCCGACTATGACAATGATCAAGACAACAAAAGTGATGAAAATGATACTTGCCCCAATGAAGCTGAGGATATTGATGGCTTTGAGGATGCAGATGGCTGCCCTGATATAGACAATGATGTTGATGGGGTTCTAGATGTGAATGATCAGTGCCCTTTTAATCCCGAGGACCGTGATGGATATAAAGATGAAGACGGTTGTCCCGATTTAGATAACGACAATGATGGAATCTTAGATACTCGAGATAAATGTCCGTTGATTGCAGAAAACCTTAATAAATATCAAGATTCTGATGGTTGTCCTGAAGAAATAAAATCAAAAGTGATTGAAGTGGCTATGTCCCAAGTTTTAAAAGGGGTTCGCTTTAAACTTGGCACGACTGATTTGACTTTTGAAAGTTACGAGAATCTTGATAAATTAGCCCAGAAACTAAGGTACAATCCAAGTTTGAGTTATGAAATTCATGTACATACAGACAATAAGCTTTCTATGGGTAAAGCATTGTCAATGAGTGGAAAACAAGCCAAGGCTATTCGAAGTTATCTCATGTCTCAAGGTGTAGCTTCAAGTCAGCTCATCGCTATAGGCGAAGGCTACAACAACCCAAGATCATCTAACGGCAATGCACGTGGCAGAGCTCAAAATCGTCGCATAGAGCTTGTGCCAAAATAATATGCTAGTTAGTGTTGTTATCCCTACTCATAATCGTGTAGACTATCTTAAGGAAGCTATTGACTCAGTCTTAAGACAAACATTTACTGACTTTGAAATTATCGTGGTATTGGACCATTGCACTGATGATACGAGGCATGAACTTAATAAATTAAAATTATCATTATTAAATCAAATAAAAATAAGGGTGTTTGAAAACACTCAGGAGCCTGGCGCTAATGTTTGTCGAAACCTAGCGGCAGAGAATGCTGTTGGAGATTGGCTAGCTTTTTTAGATGATGATGATTTGTGGCTTCCAAATAAACTTGAAATATTTCATGATTTACTTCAGGGTCAAAATAATCTAGCAGGAAATCATGGGCTAAATTTCTTCTATCATTCAAGACAAGCTTTAATTAATGGTAATCTTAAAAAGATATCTCGAGCAAAATTTTTTCCATCAATTCAAACAGAAATCCTAAAAGATAATTGTATCGGAATCACATCCGCTGTTATAGTTCGTAAAGATTTTTTTAAAAGGGCGGGTGGCTTTGATGAATTCATCCCGGCACTACAAGACTGGGAACTTTGGATTAGGTTGGCACCAAAAATGAATTTAATGGTGAGCCCTATTGTGTTGACTCATTATCGCCTCCACAGCGGAGTTCGCATCAGTCGAGACCTTGAAAAATTTGACTTAGCGCGTGCGGTTATTTTAAAAAAACATTTAATTCATAAGGTCGAATTAGAGAAGGCAATGAAAAAAATTAAGCTTAAAAAACGACTGACAAACTTCTTAAATTTATGAATAATTCAAGGATGAAGTATCACCATTGATTTGACTTATGCTGTTTTAATAAACTTCAAAATAAGGGTTAAGTAATTCTTCACGATTGTAGTCGAGCTCTTGATGAGTTCCTACGTGATAAAGGTTACCACCAGCAAATTTCACAATTGCATGGGCTGCTGCGGTGTCCCACTCCATGGTTAATCCAATACGAGGATAAAGATCCGCGGACCCTTCAGCTACCTGGCATATTTTTAAACTTGAACCTTTGGAGACAACTTCTTTGATTGAAAGTTTGTCGAGGTAGATTTCTAGCTCTTCGCTGCGATGTGAGCGACTTGCAACGACAACAAGGTCCTTACCTTCTGATGGTGTAGTAAAAGAAGATTCTACTTGAAGCTGAGTCGTTTCACCATCTTGAGTTTTAAATGCACCTAAGCCTTCAAAGCCATAATACATCGCTCCTAAAGCAGGTGCATAAACCACACCCCCAATGATTGCATTTTGAAAAGCAAGCGCAATATTTACAGTGAACTCGCCATTTTTTTTAATAAACTCTTTGGTGCCATCTATAGGATCAACAATCCAAAGGCTTTCCCAATCTTTTCGCTCAGAGTATTCTATGCTTTTGCCTTCTTCAGATAGTATCGGAATCTCTGGCCAATTCTCTTGGAGCCCTTTAACGATCACCTCGTGAGCAGCTTTATCTGCTTCAGTTAATGGAGATTCGTCTTCTTTGTATTCAATAGTAAAGTCGCGTTTGTAGATTTCCATAATAGTATCACCAGCTTCTTGGGCAATTTCTACTAGTTTTTTCATATCAATGGAAGGTTGCATTTAAACTCCTAATTTTTGTTGAATAGTCGATCGTAAAGAATCCATGTTGTGAACTTCATGTAGTTCAACAGAAAAAACAGTTAGTTTGATTTCATGTTTTCGATCAAGTTCTTCAAGTAGTTCCATGTTTTTAATTGTGGGGATAGTTGAGAAAACTAAATCAGTAATCTCATGCTCTTTAATGATTCCAGCAAGCTCTAAAGTGGTGCCAACTACAGGATATCTATAGATGCATTTACCTTGCTTAAGAGGGTCGTCATCGATAAATCCAATCAAATTATATTGTAAGTTATCCATGCGAGTAAATAACGTTTGAATGAGCTTAGCATTATCACCACAACCATAGATCAGAACTTTTTCACCCTCTTTTAGATGAGAAGCTTCTCTTTTTACAAAGTTGAAATAGTAGTTGTGGCCTACCCTAATTAAGGTAATGGCAACAATATTTAATATCCATAACAGAATAAAAAAGCGATTAGTGAGTAAGTTGTTGGGAGCGACAAAGGGCATCAACAAGTAAGAAGACAAAATAGAAATGGAACTAGATTTATAGAATCGACCGATGCTATTGAACTCTAAAAATCTCCAAACAAATATATAGCAGAGCCACAATTTAAAGGTAATGACGTTAAATATGAGGTAAAGTCCAAATGAATGGCTGAGGTTGGCAATAGCGCTAGAATTCCAAACAAACGTAGGGTGGACAAACCAAAGTGCAACACTCCATGTCAAAGACCATGAAACTAAATCCAAAATCATCAAAAATTTAGAGTTGGAAGTCAGATATCTAAAAAATCTAGTCGCAGAAGTATCCAGTTTATAATCTTGGGCGTAGACATTTCTTGTGAGGCGGCGCAGCCAACGATTTCGAATAGTGGCAATTTTACCGAGATAACCCAGCCTGCGCACTAGCCAGTAAAACATTAAAGGATAAAGTAATATTAGTGCAGCTAGACCTTTGTTTTTCATAGCAATAAAAGCAAATGAGAGTATGCAAAAGGCACTGGCGATTAGGTAAAGAATGATTACAGTTTGTTTATGAGAAAACCCTTTGCGGAGGATTTGGTGATGTACATGTTCTTTGTCTGGTTGAAACATTTTTTTGCCCACTAAAACACGTCGTATCATTGAGAAAACAGTGTCAAAAATCGGCAGACCAAGCGCGACAACGGGCATGATTAACGAGACGGTCGATGTTTCAAGACTCGAATTGAGTAAGCTAAGCGAAGCAAGCATATAGCCTAAAAAAAGCGAGCCACAATCGCCCATGAAAATTTTGGCAGGATTGAAGTTGTATTTTAAGAATCCGAGCAGGCTTCCGATGAGTGGAATTGAAATCCATGCAACCAGGTAATTTTGTGAGAGAAGTGCCACAGCCGAGATAGTCACGAGTACAATCAGGCTAATACCGGCTGCTAAACCATCAAGTCCATCCATAAGGTTAATAGCATTACAAACCCCCACAATCCAAATAATCGTCAGAGGCCAGCTGATATACCAATCAAGAGACAAGGGTGAACTAAATAGTGGGAGGTCAATTTCTTGAACCAAAACACCTTGAGAGGCGATAAAGAGAGCAACGAGTATCTGTGCTAAAAACTTGTATTTGGCGGAGATTTCTTTAAAATCATCGTAAAGTCCAAGTGCAAATATGAAGACTCCACCTATCAGTAAACCATAAAGCGCTTGATTGTCGCCTTCGGGGAGCCAAGGAAAAACACAAGCCAGTGTTATAAAGAAACTAACGAAAACAGCTAATCCACCCATCCGCGGCATAGCAAATTGGTGTACTTTGCGTTCGTTAGGCTGATCGACTACTCCCCATTTGTGGGCAAATTTAATCACTTGGGGAGTGAGCAATATGGATAGGACGACCCCCAGTAAAAGAGAGAATATCAGTAGCTTAGGGAAGTTTTGAAGTAGAGAAAACTCAATCATATGCAATAATATAGCAAACAGCCTTTTATTAAGGGGTAGTGAAAGCTTTATATTGCGTTGAATTTACTAGATTTACAGCAATATTTATAGTTTAAAAAAAGGAGCTCAAATGCGGATCCTTATTACATTGCTTATGGCTGTTTTGGCCTCATTTTCATTGAGTTTTGCTCAATTTACACCGAGTTCGGGTGATATTGAAGACATGATTGCTCAAAACCCATCTCTTTTGGATGCGGTGGCAAGTAAATACAGCTCTCAAAAAGCTCCTGAAGCAACTGATTCCTTGGTGATGAGTTCAGGTGACGTGATGATATTGGATTCGACTTATCAGTTCAATCCGCTCGATAGCCTTTCACCACTTCAGAGGGCGATGGTAGAATCTGGTGGGTTTTTGGATAGTATAAAGCTTGATTCATTAATGAATGATTCGATATTTATGGGTGAACTTTATGCCGACACGGCGCTTTGGAATAAATTTGTTCTGCCGCCACTTGATTCAGCTGCTCTTGATTCAATAGCTATTGAAGATGCTAAAGAATTCCCTCACTCTAAAATTTATGGTCGATCTTACTTCAAAGAGTTTTCACCAGAAGAATTAAAAGCGGGTAAAATCCCCTCTGATTATGTGATTCAAGAAGGTGATCAGGTTTTATTCCGCCTTTGGGGCTCAGTTAATCATGAACAAGTTATCAGTGTAGGAGCTGATGGATTTGCATTTTTAGAACCCTTTAATAAACAAGTATACTTGAAAGGCATGACCTACCGTTCACTGAGAAACTTCATGTCTCGAACTTTAAAGGATATGGCAGGCGTTCAAGGCGAGATGCGCATTATCGCAACGAGTACTATTTCAGTCCGTATTTCTGGCGCCGCAGCAAGCATAGGTGCATTCCCCATTCCTCCCTATTACACACTATGGCAAGCGCTTGTGATGAGTTCTGGCCCCAATGATTTTGGTTCAGTCCGTGACATTGAGCTGATTCGTGGCGGTAAAGTGATTCAGACTTTTGACCTTTATAAATTTTTACATAAGGGCAAGATGAAAGAGCGTGGTCTCCAATCAGGTGATATTATTCATTTTAATAATTTAGGCCCAGTAGTTAAGATTGAAAATGGTGTGAGAAACCCTGGTATTTTTGAGTCTAAAATCAATGAAAAATTAAGTGAGCTGATTGAATATGCGGGTGGCCTAGAAGATCCCGAGCAGGCATTCTCACTTTCAGTTGAACGTACAATTGCTCTGAAAGATATTGAGAAAAAAGGGGCTAGTAGAGAAGTCGTTGATTTGGATCTTCGCAAGAACTCTTGGATAAAATTCAAATTGCAAAACCATGACCGGTTAAGATTTATGGGAAAAGCAGTTCGTCTTGGCAACCATGCATGGGTGTCCGGCGATGGTGTGAGACTCCCGGGCCTTTACTCAATTGAAGATGGTAAAACATCTCTTTGGGACTTGATTGAAAAAGCAGGTGGACTCAGAGAACATGCTCAACCAGATATTGAAGTTGTGCGCAACAAAGAAGGTATTCGCAATGCCTTCACATTAGTCAACGATGAATCGAGTCTAAAAAGTTTTATCCTGAGTTATGGTGACTCAGTTTTAACATGGCATCAAAATGCTTTAGCCAATAGAGACTCAATTGAAGTACTTGGTAACGTTGAACTACCAGGTAAAATATTTTGGACCAAAAATATGAGTCTTGCTGCGGCTATCCAACGCTCTGGTGGAGCACTAGATGGTTCAATGGCCCGCATGGTTGTTATTAGAACAACAGAGTCAGGTCGTGGCGAGTACATTGCTGTTGGCCCAGAAAAAAAATTACTTTCAAAACTAGAAGTATCTCAAAAAGATTTTTTAAGAAGCACACTTCTAGAAAAGAACGACCGTGTTGTTGTAGTAAATAAAAAGCTCCATCAAAATTCACCTCCGGTAGTTGTTTTGTACCCGGGCCAAGAAGCAACGCTTTTGCCATACTCAACTGAACTTAACCTGGGGTTAATTATGTCTCATATACCTGAGTTTTCATATCAAGTTGATTCATCAAGAGTAGAGATTTCAAATCCTGATTTTGAAAAAGCTGAAAACTTTGTCAAACCACAGTTTTTCTCAATCACAAGCGAAAACTTAAACAACAATAGCTTGATACAACCTGGCGCGATGGTTACTTTTAAATTAGACCCTAAAAAGGGTGCCCCAGAGTTTGTTACTCTTATCGGAGAAGTTGCGGCCCCAGGTAGCTATTCAGTATTAGGAATTGGCGAGTCAGTCCAATCTATTGTCAATCGAGCAGGTGGCTTAACAGTTCGTGGAAATATATTTGGAGTTTCTATCAAGCGTGACTCATTAGACCTCAGTGCAATACCAGTCAGAACAGTTAAGTCAGAAGATAAATGGAAATTAGACTCACACACCAAAGCCCACGGTGGTGATACAATATTCGTGACACAAAATAATCATTCAGTATCTATTGAAGGTGCTGTGCTTAGCCCCGGAATGTCAACATTTAATCCTGATTGGAATTGGGAGGACTATGTGAACCTTGGTGGTGGTGGAGTTCTTGACACAGCAGATATTGAAAAAGTTTATATCATCTATCCAAATGGACAAAGTCTCAAAGCTGATCCAGGTTGGTTTACCGGAGGACCAGAGATTGTTTCGGGCTCAAAGGTAATTGTACCATTTAAAGCATATATTGAACCGAGTGAAGATGACGAATTTGATTATAAAGAATTCGTGCAAGGTATCACTATTGCGCTTAGTGCGATGGTGGCCGTCATTACCATCATGCAGCGTTCTGGGCAACTTTAGGAGTTCACATGGATTCAAATGATTTTGATTTGGCGTCAGTGATTCGACTGGCATGGAAACGCAAATGGTCCTGGATGATCATTCACTCGGTCATCGTTACATTAACCTTTTGTTATCTTATTTTATGGGCGACCCCTTTCTATACTTCTAGTATAGTAATCTCTCCAAAAGAAGCTGAAGGTCCATCGTCGGCAGATTTACTTTCAAAATTAGGCGGCCTTGGTTCAATGGTAGGTGCTACACTTGGCGTGGGTGGTTCGACAAATATGGACAAGACAGTACTTCTGATGGAGAGTGGAGATTTTATTTCGTCTTACATTGAGAAGTATGATTTACTTCCGGCCATCTTTTATAAAGATTGGGATTCTACAGCTTCGAAATGGACTATAGAGAAGAAGAGACTTCAGCCTAGTACCCTTAAAGGTGTGACAAAGTTTAAAGATGATATTTTAGTTATTATAAAGGATGCTACTGCGGGTGCAATTACAATTAGTATGACAATCCAAGGTGAAGGACAGTCTAAGATTTGGGTAGATCGCTTTTTAAAGGATGTCAATTTTTATCTTAAAAGTAATGTGATAGAGAAGTCAAAACGAAATCAAAAGTTTTTAAAATCAAGACTCGGCAGAACTCAAAATCCCATGATACTTTCGAAAATCCAAGTGCTGTTAGCTTATGAGATTGAAAAAGAAATGCTCGCAGATGATTTATCTTTCGATATCATTGACTCATCTGTTGTCCCACTTAAACCTTCTAAGCCAAACAAAATTTTAATGCTGATTCTTGCAATATTCATGTCTAACTTTATTTGGATCGTCTATGCATTAACAAAACCACTCTACCTTTATTTTAAAAACTTACTTGATGAGCCTGATGAGCGAACAACTTAAGGCTATTATTAAAAAAGCAAGTTCTTCGTTCGTTATTCAAATTGTGGGAATGATGGCAGGCTATTTGTTCGGGATTATTGTGAGCCGCCATTATGGTGCGGAGTCATTTGGGCTTCTTAGTCTAGGCGTGTCTCTTTTGAACATATTGACTATAGTCAGTGTCATGGGATTTGATCGTGCGTCGGTTAAAATTATTGCTCAATTAAAAACCAAAAATGATAATTTATCAATACTTACGTACTTTAAAAAAGTGTCAAGCTATGTTTTTTATTCATCTGTTATTTTAAGTGTTCTGTTCTGGTTTCTCTCGGATTTACTTCTCGTTCATTGGTATCAAAAGCCTCAGTATTTAAATCTTTTGAAATACTTCGCACCAGCGATAGTAGGCTTAAGTTTGATGATTGTATCAAGTGAGTCTTTACGTGGTTTGAAAAAAATCAAAAGCTATACATTTTTTCGATTAGGAGCTTTACAGCTTTGTTCAATCATCCTTTTGAGTGGTTTTGTTTTCAAAATTATATCTCAAGATTCAGTGAATTTTAGACCAGAAGTTTTTAGTTATGTGACTTCGACTTTAATTACTGGCATGTTAGCTATAAGTTATGCTTATTATAAAATAAAGTCGCAAACCAACAAGAAGCCTGAATATTTGAGCGAGGAGTCTAATTCAATACCTATTTCAAATGGCTTATTTAAACTCGCCTTACCACTAGCTCTAGCAAGCTCAATGGGTGTGATTATGTCACAGGTGAGCATACAACTTCTTGGCCGATTTGTAAGCGAAGCTGATATCGGAATTTATGCAGCTGCAGTTAAGATTTCAATGCTTTCAGCTATTGCACTTAAAGCAGTCAATTCAATAACAACCCCTCAATTTGCAGAGGCCTACATACAAGGTGATAATAAAAAGCTCAAATCAATTGCAAACATTGCTACAACGCTCAGTTTTATAGTATCCATGCCTGTGGTCCTGTTTTGTTTGATATTTCCCGAGTTTATTTTGAATTTCTATGGTGACGAATTTAAAGCCGGAGCACAAGTTTTAATTATTTTGGCAATGGGTCGTTTCATTGCAGCAGCAGCTGGTCCAACTGTCAATATCTTGCAAATGACTGGCAATGAAAAGATATTTCAAAATATATTACTACTGTCTCTTAGTTCACTCATATCGCTTAGTTTTTGGTGGATCCCGATATATGGAATTATTGGTGCTGCGTGGGCTAGCTTAATATCAATTGTACTGAATAATGTCATTTGTATTTTAGTCATTAAGCAGAAGCTAGGTTTTTGGAATTTTCCTATATTTTTACATCCAAATAAGATTATTAAATTAATGAGGAGAAAAGCGTGAAAACAAAACCTCATTTTATTTGTGTAGGGGCCCCGAAAGCGGGAACAACCGCCCTTCATGATGTTCTTTGTAAACATTCCCAGTTATACCTACCTCAGTCAAAAGAGATTCATTTTTTTGATAATCATGAAAATTTTGATAAGGGAAAGGATTGGTACTTTGATTTTTATAAAAATGCCAATCAAGAAATGATGCAAGGTGAGATTACGCCCGCCTATATGTGCTACGATTATACGCCCAAGAGAATATTTGACACTCTTGGAAAGAACGTACGACTTGTATTTGTTTTAAGACAACCAGTCAATCGGGCGTGGAGTGAGTATCAACATAACTCTCGCCGAACTTATGTGGACTACCCTGATTTCAAGAGTGCCATAGATGCAGACCTTAATAGTTTAGGCAAGGAAGCCTACTCCAAGAGATTGTATAGTTACATTACTCGAGGACATTACGCCAAACAGATCTTAAAGTTCTTAGAATTCTTTGATAAAAGCCAAATGCTTTTTCTTTGTTTTGAAACTGATTTGGTTCAAAACCCCAAAGCAACATATGATAAAATTCAAGATTTCCTTGGACTAGACAGAGAAGATTTAAACTTCACTCATAGAACTAACGAAGCCTTTGTACCCAAAAATATGGCATTGCAAAAATTAGTATTCGGACCAAGTGGTATAAAAAAAATCATGAGAAATTTAGTTCCGGGTGTGAAAGTAAGAAGAAAAGTAAGGGAGTTGATAATGAAATTTAACAGCTCAACAAATGCCACCAAAGAAAAAATAGACTCTATATTTGCACAAGAATTATTCAAAAAACATTATCAAGAGGATACTTCTGATCTTGAAGATCTTACTGGACTTAATTTAGAACACTGGAGAAAAGATGAAACATGCGGTTAAAATCATCATAGCCTTAATTATAGCTATAGCAGCTTATGTGCTAGTTGAGAACCCTGTAGAAGCAAGGGATCCAATCCTAGATGAAGTGAAACCCTTTCATAAAATGGATTTCGGATTTAATCTAGGATTCTTTAATGACGTACCAATAGAAACACCAGCTCTAAAAACCCTTAAAGAAGATGGTTTGGATCATATTATGTTTTATGAACCGTGGTCGGCCAACAAAACCAATGAAGAAATTGTTTCTTATATAAACGAATTGGTTAAAAAAGGCTTTACAGTTGAAGTGTCCCTATCAAATTTTCCAAAAGAAAAAGGTGCTAAATTCAAAGATTATTACAAAGAACATGGCAAAAAAACATCCCCAATGCCCAAGGGTAAGCTCAAGAGAAGCTATAAGTTTTCAAATAGATTCCCACCTTCAGATTATCAGGCTTATAAAGATACTCTGAAACATTTGTTGAACTTGGTAAAAGCCAAAGGAATCGAAAAAAAGGTGAGTTTTGAAATTGGCAGCGAACCCAATGCAAATCTTTATTTCTGGGGTGATGCAGATGATTTTAGAAAATACTATAACACCGTTCGACCAATCTTAAAAAAGGCCGGTTTTGACATGACCTGTTGTGGTTATTCGACAGGGTACTTTGGGCATCCAAGAGAAAGAGCTAATGCTATGCACAAGGATTTCGATAAATTTATTAAGCGTGACGGGATTACTCAATCATACTCAATGTACTTAACAACTTGGGGTACTAGAAAAACAAACCTGGGCACCTTCACGCCCAACTACACAAAAAATAGTGTGATATCAGCTTATGGGACATACGCTAAACTCAATGATAAGACTGATAAGAAGATGGTTGCTAGAAATAAGGAACTAGATGCAGGGTCGTATATGACTCAAACATTAAAAATGATTAAGTTCAGTTATAAAAATAAAGTCAAACGTGCCTATCTTTGGAAACTACTCGATGTTCCTAAAAAAAGAGGTACAGCTGGATATTTTAAAGTAGGTGGAGTAGCCAAGCCAAGATACCAACAATGGAAAACGATTCACAATGTGATTAACGAAGGTTTTTATGTTGTTCAAAATGACAGCAAAGTACATATTGTAGGTAAAACATCAACCATGATCTTCGCTAAAAAAGAGAGCATAGCTCAGTTTGATCCAAAACGAAAAGTGGTTAAAAGTTACCAGTATGATGCAACGAGTAGACAACTAGAAAAGAATGGCTGGATTGTCGTCTCTCATAAATAGACCCATTCTCGGGTTAATTAGGGACCATCGAGTTGAATGGTCTCTTTATTTGTTTATAGCAACAATATGTGTTATAGATGTTGTAACCTCTTTCCAAACTGAGTACGGTCTTGGTTCATTATCTTTAGGGCAATTGAGTAAGCCTCTAGTGTTTACATTTTTATTTATCAGAACAATTTTCCATAAAGAATATAGAACGGAGATGATAGCTATTGGGCTGTTTGTATTTTACCTTTTGTGGGTAGAATTATCAAACGCCTATTTCCATCAAGACTTAGGGTACTTCATTAAGGGATTAGCTGGGGTACAAAAAACAACCTTACCTTTTTATTCATACTTCTATTTAAAAATATTAATGGACAAAGGCTTAGTGGATTGGCGCATACTTAAAAACTGTTTTCTTTTTTACACATTCTTTGTCGCTATCAATGTTCTTTTACCTTTTACACTTGGCATCTCTTTTTCGAATTATGAAGGTGGCGGATACTCGGGTTTCTATCAGGCCGGTAATGAGCTTAATGCATATTTAGTTGTATCATTGCCAATGGTCCTATACTATGGGGTTACATACAGGGACAAGGGTGCGCTTGTATTAGTTGTTATGGTCAGTTTGGTGGCAATATTAACTGGGTCTAAATCCACACTTGGGTCAGTACTTTTATCATTTATCTACATGCCATTTTTACTTCATAAAACCCGAATCATCACCATACCAGTCATCACCATTGGTGGAATTGGTGTTGCTAGTTTTATATGGAATTATATACACGTCATACTTGATCTCTTACCATTGGGTATCTATGGAAGATTAATTTATACCATACAGTCAAGAACAAATATATTAGACATACTACTTGGTGTGCGAGTTTTCCTTTTTGATAAATATACGACCGAATTTTTAAATGCAGATTTCTATCAAGTTGTGTTTGGTAAGGGTTTTCAATATGCCCATAGTTTTATGTTTCCAATTATGGGAAAAAATAAGTCGGCCGAATTGGATATTGTTGATTTTATAGCACGCTATGGAATGCTTGGCTTTACCATTTTTACTCTTTTTTTAGCATACACTTGGTACAAACATCACAAGCCCAAGAGTTCATTCAATAGTTCTTTTAAATTTGCGTTCATTTTGCTCACTATAGCCGCAGTCCTAGCAGGACACGTATTGAGTAATTCATTTCTAGTTTTTTTACTTTCAATTTTATTTGCCCTTAATTTATGTGAGCTTAGAGGTCAAAGGCCACAGAGGAAAAATTATGCACAATAATAAAGTCAACCTAATGATCATTGGAACTCAAAAAGCCGGTACGACATCTTTGTATCATTATATAAAGCAGCACCCAGAGATTTATTTTTCAGAGATTAAAGAAATTACGTATTTCGTCGATCAAGACTTTTACAAAAAAGGTGTAAAATATCTCCACAGTTTTTTTAGTGGTGTAAAAAACGAAAAGGTGATAGCATCAAGTTTTGTTCATATGCTTCCTGATATTCATGCTCCACAGCGAGTTGCTGATTACAATCCTGATATGAAAATTGTTGTTTGCTTGAGAGACCCTGTGACTCGCGCTAACTCAGCATTTCACTACGCGGTCAAAAACGGTTGGGAGACAGAATGCCAATCGTTACTAGAGGCCAAGGGCCGTATTCTTGATCTAGATTCAATGGATACATTGAGATACCATGACCTTAACTATTTTGAAAATGGCTTGTACGCTAAGCACTTAGATAGATGGTCAAAGCACTTTACTAAAGAAAACATATTCATTATCAAAGATGATGATTTAAGAAACAAATCAAATGATGTCTTGAAGGATATGTATGAATTTTTAGGAATTGATTCAAGTTTTGAAGTAGACACAAGTGTTGAATACAATAAAGCGAGTGTCGTTAAATCTCAATCATTACAAAATTTCCTTAAGAGTAAAAACTCATTGGTTAAAAAGGTATTTGCAATACTCTTTTCTAGCCGTGTGAAAATTTGGCTTAGAGGAAGACTTGTTGCCAAAGTTGAAGAATTGAATAAAGTCAATGTCGTTAATCCAGAAATAGAAAACCAAAATCTTTTAGAAGAGTATTTTAAAAGTGATTTAGCTCAATTAGAAGATGTATATAAGGTGAAGCTATAATGAAAAAATATCCAAATTTTATTTGTATTGGGAGTGCTAAGGCTGGTACAACTACTTTGTACGATGTACTTAAAGACCACCCAGATGTTTATCTACCACCAATCAAAGAGACGCATTTTTTTGATGACCCTAAATACTGGAATCGGGGCATTGAATTCTATCAGGAAGAATACTTTTCTGGCGTACAGGGTGAGAAAATTATTGGCGAGATGACCCCGAGTTATATCTACTTTGACGATGTTCCCAAGCGAATATTTGATAGTTTGGGCAAAGATACCAAGTTTGTTTTGATGTTAAGGAACCCTGTTACGCGTGCCTTGTCACATTATAAAATGCATGTGTCTAGGGGTAATGAAACGATAAGTGCTAAAGAGGCTTTTGAAACAGAAGCGAGTCGGTTGGCTGAAGCCGACTATCAGACTCGGGCTCGTATCAGTTTCATTGACCGAGGTTATTATGCGGCTCAACTTAAAAGATGGCTAGAGTTTTTCCCATTTGAAAATTTCCACATTGTCATCTTTGAAGAATACATTAAAGACAAAGCAAACACGTATTTTGATATTGAAGAGTTCTTAGGAATTTCTCATGTTGACCTTAATACTGAGCAAAGATCAAACTATACTGGTATACCACGCCATCGATGGATTGATCATGTTCTGTATCGATCTACGCTTATTCAAAAAGTAAGTAAAGTATTTATGCCGTCCGAAAAAATCCGTAAAAAATTCAAAATGTGGCTTAAAAATAAGAATACTAAGGTGGGTCAGCTTGAATTTAATCTTCAGATTAGTGAAGCAGAAATATTTGATAAATATTTTAAAAAAGATATTGCTGAACTAGAAACTTTATTAGGTCGTGATTTAGATCTTTGGAAATATTCATGAAAGTGCTTTTGATTTCAAATATGTACCCTTCTGAGGCCAAGCCTTATGCAGGTGTATTTGTCAAAAATCAATTTGAATCTTTAAATCAAATGTGTGCTGAATCCAATCTCGCTAATGAGACTTTAGACAAAGTTGAAATCTATTACATGAAAAGAAGCTTCACAGGGCCAGTTGGTAGCCTGTGGAAATATTTTATGTTTTTGATTAAATTCACGCCATATTATTTTAAGAAATATGATGTCATCCATTTACATTACTTTTACCCTCTGATTATTTTGTGCTGGGTTTATAAGTTTTTTCACTTACAAGCAAAAGTCATGGTAACATTCCACGGTGGAGATATCAATACCCAGATTAATGGTGGAATCAATCAAAAGATATTTACCTATTTAGCAAAGTCTATTGATCTTGCTATTCCCGTTGGAAAAGCTTTAGAAAAAGCCGTTCACCAAAAATTGTCCATGACAAGAACCAATGTCTTGTGTGCAGGTGTGGATCACCGAATCTTTTATCCTGACCCGAGTCAGCGATTGAATCAAAAATCGAGTCCAGCCTCGAGTATAGAACTAGATTCTGACTCAAAACCTGACTCAAAACCTGCCTCCCAAAAAAAGTACGACTTTGTCTTTGTTGGTACTTTTGAAATCCATAAGGGGATTGACTTTATACTAGAGTCCTTGAAAGAACTTTCTGCAGATGGTAGACTTAATTTTTGTTTTATCGGGTCTGGTTCTTTGCAAGCCCAAATTGAAAGCCTTAAAGAATTTCATCATGTTGAAATATTTAACAATCTCCCACAAGCGGAAATAAGAGAATTGTTTTTTGAATCGAAATTTCATTTCTTGCCTTCGCGTATGGAGGCTTTTGGTCTTGTTGTCAGTGAAGCGATGTTTTGTGGAGTTCCATCTATTGTCACACCAGTGGGGGGGCTTCCTGAACAAATCAATGATGGGGTAAATGGCTATGTATGTAATGAGACCTCCGGGCAAGGACTACTCGAAGCATTTAAAAGAGCCATTTCTTTAAGTAAAGAGGATTATTTGAAAATGAGTTTGGAAGCCACCAAAAATAAAGATAAGTTCTCTTTAGAAAGTGTTTGTCGGGCTCAACTAAAGCTATATCGTGATTTGAGCCAAGGGGTTTAATATGAGGAATATTTGGTATTTACTTTATATCACTATTTTTAGGTATACACCTGAGATCTATAGACCCTATGCATTTTTTTTCCCTAAGTTAAGGATATTTTTAGTTCGCAGGTTTGCTCTTGAAGCAGGTAAGGATATTTTCGTCAAGTTTAATGCAGATGTGTCGCCTAATATCCGTATTGGGTCAGGCTCAGAGCTTGGTACTCGCTGTATGATTCAGTCTCATGTTTTGATGGGTGAGAATATTATGATGGGACCCGATGTGAAGATTTACTCAAGGAATCATGGTCACGATAGAATTGATATTCCAATGTGCGAGCAAGGTAAAGTTCAGTCTACAACTGTCATTGATGACGATGTTTGGATTGGTGCAAATGTTATTATTTTACCCGGTGTGCATATTGGGGCCCACACTATAATTGCTGCAGGAGCTATTGTAACCAAAGATGTCCCTGCGAATTCAATTGCTGGTGGAAATCCTGCCAAAGTGATTAAAAAAAGAATTGAAGGTAATGCGTGATTGGTGTCGACAGCTCGACTCTACCTAAGAGAAAACTCATTTATATCATGGGTGCAGGACGCAGCGGAACGACTATGCTTGACATATTGCTCGGAAATAGTAAAGAAAATTTATCGTTAGGGGAATTGACCAGGTATTTTGAACTAGGCGGAATCCCACGCAATAATGAAGTCGGCACTGCTAAGGATAGATTTTGGAAATATTTTAAGAAAACGTATGAACTTAAGTTAGGATATGAGATTAATTTTGAAGAGGTTCATTCTAGGCATCAAACCCTAGAACACCCGAAACAATTTCTGACTAATTTTCTTGGTCGTAAAACTCAAAGTGAACAATCTCAATATAAAAAAGAGATGGAAGTATTTTTTGAGGTTTTGAGTGAGATAGTCAATGAAGCTCACATTGTAGATAGCTCAAAATATCAACCAAGAGCCCTTAATTTGGGACGAGTATTTAAAGGTAAAACTACGCAATTTGAACTTTGTCTTCTTTATTTAGTAAGAGACCCTGTTTCAGTAGTTCAATCATTTGGTAAAAATGTAGAAGAACAAGTTTCACGGCATTGGTTTTCTGCTAATATATATTTCTTCTTGATTAATTTATTTAGTAGCCTGACGCTTTGGAAACTAAAAGGGATGGGCTATAAAACTTTAAAAGTAAGATACGAAGACTATGTACAAGAACCACTTGAGTGTTTAAGTATGATAGAAAAGTCATTTGATATAGATTTAAGCCAAACCAAGGCGAGGATTAAGGCAGATGATGATTTAGAAATAGGACCATTATTTGATGGTAACCGCCTAAGACTCAAGGAAAGCGTCAAGCTTAGACTAGCTAAGCCAATAGAAATCAGAAGCTTCGTTGATTTATTTTCTCGGCTGATGAATAAAGTATGGTATTAGGTTTTTCTAAGCCGTAGCTTAGCTCATTCTTTCAAAAGCGACATCAATAATAAAATGATCATCAATCTGATGTAAATGATGAGTTGAGAAAATCCCAGGATAGAAATTAGGGTGAAACTCTTGAACTAATGTTTGTTTGAACTCATCCACCGTCAAAGAATTAATTTGATAGACACCAAAACCATATCCATAGATGCCATAAGAGTTGTTTTGTGCAGGCCGCATTAACGTGCCTTCGTGCCTAAAAAGCGAACCACCATTACGACCACAAGTTGAGTCAATTAATACAGGATTTTGCTTATGTGGGATAATTGATTCAAACTTTAAGGAATTTATCTGATAAATAAATAGCTCTGCATTGACCTGCGCTCCTAAACCTTTGTTGAGAAAAAGCCATGCCTGCCCTTGTTCATCTTTATGATAGGTTGTGTCTGAGATAGGTTGACCTTCAAATGCTGTAGAATATAGCACCCACTTTGTTGGGAATGAAAGACACTTATACACTTCGACGCGATTGTTTTCACAAGTTTCTGGTATCATAAATATTTCACCTTGTTCTTCAAATATTTGAGGGTAGGATAAATGATACGGTAGATTGAGAACGTCTTGAACATCAACAATTTGGTTGTCAATAATTTTCCCGCAGCTTATTTTACCACGATGAGATTGATAAGAATAGTTTTCAAAAAACGCCCAAAGAGAACCTTGAAATTTAAACAAAAATGGATCAGCCCAAAATTCGTTCTTAGGCATGCTGAGTAAATTTATTTTGCCCCTAGTCATATCCCTTTGCTTGATAGAATCAGCAGAATGGCTAATGTTATGACTTAGAAGTTGACCTTGGCCAATCATAAGATGCCAACAATTAAAACGAACCGGTTTAATTTTTTGAACAATTTTTCGAATTGGCTTTCTTAATATTCGGTTGTAGAATGAAGCAGAATATTTTAAGACACCCCAAGTACTCGGGTAGTGGTTACCAATTTTGAGAGACATCTTAGGATGATTTGAACCTTGTGAAGCGATAAACTTTTCATTTGAGTAGAGCAACTTTTGGTATTTCTCAATGAGATGAACACTGAGCTCTAAATATTGAGATTCATTTTTTAATGCTGACCAATGACGATTATAGACAGTGTTCTCAATTAGCTCAAATACTTGACCATTCTTTGACATACTTAGTGACACTGAAAGGCCGGGTACTTGGCATATATTGGCGGCAAAGTAGTCCGGTACGTTTGGATTAGCTCGAAGTTCTTGATTGGATTCAAAGTGTAGGATTTGAGAACCGTTACTTTGCAGTATTTCCAAAATGAGAGGGTCGAGGTTGAGGCCTACTACCCAATCAATCTGGAGGATTTCCAATTGCGACAATTTATTGAAATAGACTTGGTGAGAGTGAGTTGAGTAGGAGCCTGAGTCATTAAGATTGGCAGAGGGAACCGTTTTTAGGCTGTGAAGTTTTTTCTCAATCATGTACTGTGTTTTAACCAGCAAGCCACAAAGAATGT
>CAWVXU010000010.1:0-47924 GCA_963934255.1 uncultured Fibrobacterales bacterium | reverse complement strand
AGGAAAGACTTCAACGGGATAAATCTTTTTCATGGTTTCAAGGCCTAAGAAATCAAAATTTTCTTCTTTAGCTTTTAATGAGTTGGCTACGAAGCAATTTTCTGCCCAAGGCCCGGTCTCCACAGGGTTACTTGGTCCAAATAAAGCAAATATAGGGCATTGAATTGCAGCAGCCAAGTGCATGGCAAAAGTGTCTGGACAGATTAATAATTGTGCTTTCTCTAAAATTCCGGCGACTCCAATTAAACTGGTAGATCCACATAAGTTATGTATACGCGGATTAATATTAGCGAGGGCTTGGCTTTCTAACTTCTCTTGAGGTGCACCTATCAATATGATATCAAAAGTGAAATCAGCTAGTAGGAAGCCCACTAATTTAGCCCAAGTATTTTCATTCCATTTTTTACCAGGCCAAGCACTCCCCATTTGAATAGCAATAAACTCGTTGTTCCATTCAAAGGAAGGATAGGGGGGTAATTTTAAGAGAGAGGGGCCTTGAGGTGGTAGTTGAGTTTGCTCAAATAATGCGGGTCTTAGAATTCTTCTGTATAAATCAACAGTGTGAAATGTGTTAGCTTGACGATTGGCTGGAATAGAGTGCAAATATGCTGACCAGTCGTCTTCTACTAGCACATTTGACTCTTCGGAAAATCTAGGTCCGCGTTTAAGGTCCGATTTGAGGAGCGCTTGAATAATAGGACCTGACTTACCTTGGTATAAATTAACGGCGAGGTCATATTGAGTTGTTTGAATCTCTTGAATAAAATTGGATAAGATGTTCTCACAAATTGGTATCGCTGAGTCATTTAAGCTTGATTGACTCCATGTATTGGCTATAAAAGACCTTGGTTGGATAAAAATCCTCGAGAAAAGCGATGAGCCCTCAACAAGTGAAGCACATTCTTCGTCAACAATATAATGAATTTCAATTTCATCAGCTTCTATGTTTGGGAGCCAAGAGCTTTGAATAGCCTGCATTGCCATGATGACATCACCGGGGTTGTTGGGCATTTGGACAATGACTTTAAGCTTTGAATCCATAATTAATCTCTTGTTGACTTTTGGTTTTAATCCAAGATTTAAGGAGTAGTTTATGCAAATCGCTTTGATTTAGCAAGGGTGCATTAATCGGGTCAAGTTCAAGTTGATGCTGTTTGGCTTCTATGTCTTGAAACCATTGCTCTTTTGTTGTTTTATCCATAAGATTAAAGATACATAGAATTTAAAACTCAATATCTGTTATTGTCCCTTTTTTCTATCTTTCTCACCAAAGGAAAACTATGTCTAGATTTGTCATTGCATTTAATTCAGAACTCAAGGGTGTTGGTCAATCTATCGTTGAGGCTTCCTCTTCAAGTGATGCCATCAAAACCTATTTTGAGAGCTTTGTAGTTGACTATTCACAAGACGCCGAAGGATATGCTTGTTTTTGGGAAGACTTTCATGATGAAAGCTCACCTATGGGTTCAGTTCTAGAGATTTAGAGATTCCGAAATTTTTAAAGAGAGATTAAAATGGCTAAGATTCAAGACGCATTAAAAGATATCGTATCATTATGTAAACGCCGTGGGTTTATATTCCCTGGTTCTGAGATTTATGATGGACTTGCTAACACTTGGGATTACGCTCCATATGGTGTTGAACTCAAAAAAAACATCAAAGATCTTTGGTGGAAAAAGTTTGTTACTAGTCGTAGAGATGTTGTGGGTTTAGACTCATCCATTCTTTTAAATCCAAAAGTATGGGAAGCATCAGGTCATACAGCTTCTTTTTCAGATCCATTGATGGATTGTAAAAAATGTAATGAGCGTTTTCGTGGAGATCATCTTCTTGAAGAAAAATTAGACGAAGCTGAAGTTGCGGCCATGGATTTTGCTGGTATCGCTGCCAAAATCATTGAGCTTGATATTAAATGTCCAAAATGTGGCGCTCTTGATTACACCGAACCACGTGCTTTTAATTTAATGTTTAAAACCAAAATTGGTGTCACTGAAGACTCAGGTTCTGAAGTTTATCTTCGCCCTGAGACTGCCCAAGGAATCTTCTTGAACTTCAAAACGATTTCAGAAAATTGTCGTCAAAAAGTCCCATTTGGAATTGGCCAAATTGGCAAGTCATTTCGTAATGAAATTACACCGGGTAACTTTATTTTCCGTACTCGTGAATTCGAACAAATGGAGATGGAATATTTCTGTAAACCTGGTAGCCAAAAAGAATGGTTTGATTTTTGGAAACAATTCTGTATGGATTGGCTCTACGAGTTAGGTCTTAACCCTGACAAACTACGCTTTAGGGATCATGAATCGAAAGAACTTTCTTTCTACTCTGACGCTACAACTGATATTGAGTATGAGATGCCATTTGGTTGGGGCGAGCTTTGGGGTATTGCTAGTCGCACAGATTATGATCTAAATCAGCACATGACCCACTCTAAAAAAGATCTTCGTTACCATGATAAAGTTGCCAATGAAAAATACCTTCCATATGTTGTTGAGCCTGCTCTAGGTGTGGATCGTCTTGTGTTAACTTGTCTAGCCGATGCCTATGAAATTGAAACCCTTGACAATGGTGAAGTTAGAACTGTATTGCACTTTCACCCATCTATAGCTCCAATTAAAGTTGCAGTTTTACCTTTGTCTAAAAAAGATGAGTTAAAGGGGCCTGCCAATGCTATTTATGAAGACCTTTTGAAACATTGGTCTGTTGAGTATGATGAAACACAAGCTATAGGAAAAAGATATCGTCGCCAAGATGAAATTGGAACACCGTATTGTGTGACTATTGATTTTGATACATTAGAAGATAATGCTGTGACGATTCGTGAACGTGATTCCATGGAACAAGTCCGTATCCCAATTGATCAAGTGAAGACTTGGTTATTTGAACGTTTATAAACCAAAGGTTTAAAATGGATGTTTTAGTTTTAATGGGTGGCCCTAGTCTTGAACACGATGTAAGTATCGTTTCAGGGTCGGGCATGATCAAAAAACTTTCAGAAAAGTATGCTGAAGTTTACCCAATATTTATTGATAAAGATGGTTTATGGAATTGGCAGTCTCAGGGCTTAAATCTTGAGAATAGAAAAAAGTTTGAACTTTCTTCTTTCCTTAAAAATGCTGATGTCATCAATCAAGAACTTCCAGGTAAATATGATTTACCTGGAGAAGCTTCTTCTCGTATTGCTTTATTAGGGTTACATGGTGGATTTGGTGAAGATGGTAAAATTCAAGCCTACTTAGAATTAATGAAAATCGCATATACCGGTTCTGGGTTCTTGGGTTCTGCTCTTGCTATGGATAAAGTTAAGACCAAGGAAATCTATCAGATTCATAAAATCCCTACAGCACCTTGGTCAGTTATTCACTCTAGTGATTGGGCTGCCGGGCTTAAAAAAGTTGAACAATTATTTGAATACCCTATGATTCTTAAAGATCCTGCAGGTGGAAGCTCTTATCATATTACCAAAGCAGCAAACCATGAAGATGCTATTGTTTTCCTTGAAGATATTTGCATAAAAATCCCTAAAATTTTAGTGGAAAAGTGTATCGTCGGTAGAGAGTCTTCATGTGGCTTTATTGAGAACGCTGATGCTGTGCCTCCTACAGAGATCCGTCCCTTAAACAAGGATGCTTTTTTTGACTTTGAAGCAAAGTATCAAGGTAATAGTGAAGAGTTGACTCCAGCGCCATTTACAGAGCAATGGACTAAGGAAATTCAAAACTATAGTCGGCAGGCTCATGAAATATTGGGATTAGGTGGTTATTCTCGCACGGATTTCATCACTGATCTCCATGGAATTCATTTTGCACTTGAAACTAATACCTTACCTGGCTTTACTCCAAGCTCCCTACTACCACAACAGGCTCAGTGCATTGGTTGGGATTACTCAAGACTACTTGACGAGATTATTGACCTCGGCCTTCAAAGAAAGTAAATACTATAATGAAATTGATTATTGATACTTCAACTGGTGATCTACATATTGCACTTTGGGATAAAGAAGTGATCTATACCGAAAGTCTTCAAAAAGGCCGCGGTGAACAATTAGGTGCGTGGGTTCCGGAAATTTTAAAGTCTCAAAACATAAGCCTTTCTGATATTAGTGAAGTTTTAGTCGGTCAGGGTCCGGGGTCTTTTACCGGACTTAGAACCGGTATTGCTTTTGCTCAGGGATTATGTGCTGTCTCAAGATCACTCTATAGTTGCTCAACGTTAGAGATGTTAAGTCTGATAGCAGCAGATGACTGTTCAAAATTAGTAAGCCAGTTTGCGCGCCCAGGCTTGTGGTATTTAGGTCATTATGATCAAGGTAAATTGGTTCGTGAATGGATGGGGTCCGTAGATGATATTCCAGATGTTGATTGTTACATCCTAGACGATAAATTACAAACAGAATTCACTCCCTCGTCTGATACTGCCAAAGTTTTGAGTTGGGAAAATACACACTGGATGAAACACCCATGGAACCCTTCAAGGTTGTTTGGTGCAAATTATTTAAGTTCAGCTCAATCTGGTGTAAAGCCTAATTATATACAGGCGCCTTCTGCTGAAGTGGTTCTACAACAAAAATTAAAAGCAAAGTAATGAGATGAACTATGCTGATGATGGATCAATAAATCAGATGGATTCAAAAATAGGCAATGTTTCAATTAGAAGGGCCGAGTTTCAGGATAGTCTAGCATTGTTCGAGTTGGATGGCCTGAGTCGGTCTCATCCGTGGAATGAATTACAGTGGCAATCTGAGATCTCTGAAAAAAGTGCAGAAATTTGGATCTTCGAGGAAAAGGCTAGAATTATTGCCTCAATTTGTGGTAGAATACAAAATGATGAAGCTGAGCTATATCTAATATTAGTCAGTCCGGTTGTTCAAAGAAAAGGCTATGGTCGCTTTGTATTAAGTTATTGGCTATCTCATTTAAGATTAAATTCAATTTCGAACGTATTTCTTGAGGTATCAAGTTCAAATATTGCTGCAATAGTATTATATCATCAGTTTGACTTTATTGAAATTGGACTTCGTAAAAATTATTACCCGGATGGTAGTCACGCACTTATGATGGAAAGGAAATGTGAACTATGAACCCAATGGATATACTACTCATTATTTGTGCAATTGTGTTGATAGCCTTATTTAATCGTTCCAAAAAACAAGCCCGGGATATTCGAGATGAACTTCAATCAATTCTAGATTCTTTAGAGCCCATCGTATTATTGAACCCTCAAGGTAAAATCTTAAGAGCTAACCAAGCATATGCTGATTCTTTTGATCGTGAATTTAATGATATTATTGGTAAAAAACCCGAAGATATTACTCGAGGAGCAAATGCCGAAGGTCCCATGATTGCTGTTCTAGATGAGCTTAAAGTTGCTGATGATCACACAATTCAACGGTATAAAGCAGAGGGTTCTTTAGGACAGCTAATTTATGATGTTGAGAAATATAAGATGCTTGACTACCAAGGCTCACAAACTGAACTTGAAATAAGACATAATGTTACTCGTCTATATCGAATACAAGAAGTGTTGCAGCGCCAAAAAAATCAGCTGGAAAACCGAACCCAAGAACTATTTGATTCTAACAATCAGTTAGAGTCTATCCGCACCAAATTAGAAGAAAATTTAGAAGAAAAAGACCATGAATTTAACATGGCCCGTGATATTCAACAAGGGCTTTTACCTTTGAGCCTTCCTAGTTTTCAAGCATTTAACTTCTGGAGCTTTTATAAACCATACTCCAATGTGGGCGGAGATCTCTACGATATCATCCCACTTGGAAATCAAAAATTTGGATTCTTTATTGGTGATGTGTCAGGACATGGCTTAGCTGCTGCCTTTGTAGGGGCTCTTGCAAAGATGTCACTAACAGTCCATAGTAAGCAAACACCGCATCCAGATTTACTCTTTGAAATGATGAATAGTGATTTAAACCAGGTGATTTCTTCTGGCTATTATTTGACAGCCTTTTATGGTGTATTAGATTTGTTTGACAATAGTTTTACTTATACGAGAGCTTCTCATCCACACCCTATCGTTCTTCAAGTTGATGGGGGGATGGAGTCTTTGGATTCTAAAGGATTATTCTTAGGGGCTTTTGATGATGGCCGTTATGAAAAAAGTCGGGTTTATTTGAAGCCGGGTGATCGATTGTTTTTCTTTACTGATGGCTGTTATGAGATGGAATCTAAATCAGGTGATCATTTAGGGTATAAACAAATTCGTGAAACTATTGAGAAATATGGTCACAGAAATATTGATGAAATTTATGGTCTTATTCAAAGTGAACTTTTTAAAAAGGTGAAAAAAGATTGGACTGTTCAAGATGACCAAACCTTCTTAATTCTTGAAATAAACAAAAAGCCTCGCATAGAAAGACTTAAATATTTATTACGGTTCGAAAGTGCTGATTCAATTCAACGCACCAAATTAAAGAACTACGATGAAATGACTGAGCTTTTGATTAAATTTGCGCCTATTCTGCGGTCAAAGTATGGAAATGGTATTGGGGACGGCATTGCAGAATCAATAAAAGAAGCAGTAATTAATGCCATTATTCATGGTCACCAAGAAGACTTTACTAAATCGGTTATTATCGCATACCAATTCTTAGAAAATGAGGTTCGAGTATCTATCACGGACAAGGGCTCAGGTTTTAATATTGATGAGCTTGAGCGTCCCGCAAACTCGTCAGAGACGGGCTATGGTATTTTACTGATTAAAACCTATATGGATGAAACCTTCTATGATAATGGTGTTAAAACTTTTAGTATGATTAAATACCTTTAGATAAGTTACTAACTTTCTTTGTATGAATCGATATATCCATAGCCGTAAGGCCAAAAGAAAAACATCAAAGATTATTTTTAAAATAGTGCTTTGGTTTATTGCCCCCTTTATAATTCTTACGCCTCTATTATTATGGGGGACAGGCTTTATGCTAGTGTCATCAGATAGTTTTAAACATCATACCTGGGGACTTGTACTAGAAGGCCAACACCATGGTATGTATCGATCTGAAGCAGCTATTCATTTATTAAAAAAACATAAGATTGACTCCTTGGTTTTCTCAGGTGGACTCGTTATTCCCGGCCTTTACCGTTCAGGGCTCTATGTGGAGCATGCTATTAAAGAGGGGATTCCTGAGAAGCGCCTTTTTCAAGTTTTCCAAAATGGAGAATCTACTTTAGAAGAAGCTTTAGAAGTAATTCCTTTTTTTAGACAAAAAAAGATTGATACAGTTGTAGTAATTACCTCGTCGTACCATTCATCTCGAGCCAAAAGAATACTGAATCAAGTGTCTCAAAATAATCCAGTATTTATTTTTAGCCAAATTGAAGACCCAGAATATAACCCAGATAATTGGATGCTTCATCGACATTCGCAAGCCATCTTTGTTCTTGAATGGATAAAAACGATAAATTCGTGGATGGAGTCTTTTGCTGAAGTCAAGCCATATAATGAGGTTTCATGGCATCAAGGAAGAAGCGTGACATACAGGAAAATAAACCAAATAAGCTCAGATAAAATACTTACAGAATTGAAAGACTCAATAGCTACAAAAGATTTCACTCAGTTGAATAATCAAAGCGTGACTGTTGTTGATTCATTGGAACCAAAGAGGGGTTCAATTCTGGATATCGGTTCAAATTCAAATGTTCCAATCATTGATTCTCAAATGAAACACCGGGATAGTTTGAAAACCCTCAAGCCACATAGTAAAACACCTGTGGATAAAAAAGACTCGCTAAAGAGCATGGATACCAACAAAAAATCAGGTACCCCCAAGGCCTCAAAGATTAATAAAAAATAGTGAAACTTTTAATTCAAAGAGTTTCTAAAGCAAATGTTAGTGTTAATAATGTAATTGTCTCATCTATTGAGCACGGCTTATTGTGCTTTTTAGGAATTGCAAAAGAAGACTCATCTCAAGATCAAGAGTGGCTCATTAAAAAATTAATCGGATTACGACTTTTCTCAGATGCTCATGATAAGATGAATCTAAGTATTTCAGACGTTGAGGGTGAGCTACTTGTAGTCAGTCAATTTACTTTAATGGCCGATTGTAAAAAGGGTACTAGACCCTCTTTTGGTGATGCTATGGCTCCACTTGAGGCTAATAAACACTACTTATCTTTTGTTGAGAGATTGCAATCTCAAACTAGTGTTAGTGTCAAGACGGGTGTTTTTGGTGCAGATATGAAAATTGATTTATTAAATGATGGACCTGTGACCATAATGCTAGATTCTAAGGAGAATAAAGTGTATTAAATTTGATGTTATTTACAAACTCATCAAATCATAGGTGCTAATGTGAATACTAAAAAAAGCTACCCCAAGATTTGAGGTAGCTTTAGTTTTATTCGCAGAAGTAAAAGTATTTGAGACTGATGTTTTCAGTTACTGTAATTATTTTACTTGGTTTAAAGTGTTCTGGAGTAGAACCCTAGCAAGTGCATTACTACGGTATTTACCAAGATGATATTGGTGAATAACAACTTTACCTTTGCCTATTTTGAATTCTGCAATATCTTCGAGTACTTGAAGCTCACCATTTTCTTGGAATCCAACAGACCCTGCTACGATGTTTTCTAAGTCGTGGCCTGAGAAACTATAATCAGGAGCTACATCGGCAAATACAGAATCCGCTAAATACTGGTCTTTAAATTGTTTAAAGTAGTCAGTAGGTAGGTAATAGTGGAAACATGATGTTTTGGCGCCGGTTGCATTTTCAACTTTCAATTTCTTAGGAAGTAGATTATGCGCTTGTAACATTTCTAAATCATGAGGTTTGAGATGTGATAAAATGACTGTAGCACCCTTTTGAACTGCAGTGCTTAAATCAGCAAACACACCTTCATCCCAATGATCTAGGTGTGAGCTAAGTAAAATTTTAGCCCCGGCTATGTCATCGAGGTGACGATCAAGATTGATAAATTTCTTTTCTAGATCTTCAGCTTTGATTGCTTCACATGCATAGATACGTTCACTATGAGTGTAAATGTTTTCTTTGCCCTTCATTAGCTTGAATTCTAGAGTATAGAATCCTTCTTTTTTAGGAGCATTAATTGAAAAGTCTTCAACCGGATGAACACTGCCTTTGGCATTGTCTGAAATCTTTGCTTTAGAAGCAGCTTTTCCACTTGCATCAAGAATCTTTGCGTCAATAGTGAATTCACCAATGCGGCCACCGTTAAGTATGCGTGTGTTGAATTGAAGGTTTGTCCCTACTTCAGGTGCGCGATCTAGGCCACTGATTAAGATTCTAGTTGGTTTGTTCATTAAATTGATGAGAGATTCGGCGCCTTTAGAGTTGCGGAACTCATCAACTATACCATTGAAAAGAACATTGGCGTCTGCCCAACAATCAAGGAAGTATCCATTGACATGTGTACTTGATAAGAATGCATTCACTTTGTCAAATGTTGCTTTAAGTGCAACTTGATTTGCAGCTTCAGTAAACTCTTCAGTTGAGGACCATATGTGTTGTGGAAGCTCGTTCTCTAAAAAACCATGAAAGTCTTTATTCATTTGGTTGAGTTTTTTACCATTTGATTCAGACTTGTGCTTGCCATAACCTTTAAGGATTTCTTTAAAGTCAGGAATCATTGAGTGACAACTGACATTGACAAGGACTCTACCACTTGTATTCTGAGTGTTAAGAGAGTCATAGCCTTTTGCGAATTCAGGTCCACCTAAAGTTACGTCGTCAACTTCAGCAGAAGTTGAACCTTCCATGAAATAATTGGCAAAGAAATTTGAAAGTTCGCTAGATAAATTCATTGATGGGTTGATACGATGTGAATTGAACGGCATAATTTTGTCATTAGTCACACCCATGACTTTACCAGTGTCTGATTTGAAGGTTCCTTCATTATCAATGTAGATAGAGTTCATGTTTGAAAGTACTGGACGTGTTGAATCGAATTCATCGGTATATTTCAACAGCTTGGTTCCATTTTCCAACATCAATGTTCCATTTTCTGAACCTAAAACCCATGCAACAATTGATGGGTGAGTTTTTTGGTTTTTGATAATAGATTCAACAATCTTCTTTGCTAGCTCAAGGCCGTCTTTAGAGGATTTCATATTGTGCATTGGCATCTCTTGGAAGACCATGAGCCCAATTTCATCACAAATGTCAAGAGCAGCGTCGTCAAGCGGAGCACCACCTGAACGAAGAACATTAAAGCCCGCGGCTTTTAAATGTTCAAGATCTTTGCGGATAACCTTAGGGTTGTGTTCAAAGCTACCGGTCTGTGGATGACTTAAATTGTAAACAATACCTTGAAGACGGAACGTTTTATCATTGAGATAATACTCTGAACGCAAAATATCAAATTTACGGAAACCAAATGTTTTAGTTACGCCATAAGACTTATCTAAATAAGCTTCTAACTTGTATAGATTTGGGTCTTCAGGGGACCAAAGTTTAATTTCTTTGGTTGAAAAGCTGAGGTTGTAAGATGCATCTTCTTTTTCAAGCTTGACTTCTTTTTCGAAAGTCGTTTGACCACCTTCGGGACCGGTCAGAATGAACATAAATTTTGCATTAAAATTTCTTGGGTTACACATTGAAAGTTCAACTGTAAACTTAGGAGAATCTTGATCTGGAATCACGTTACAAGAAAGTATAGATGCTTTGCCACCACTGATGAATTGAACGTCACCCCAAAGACCACCAAATGACTTTGCGTAAAATGGCAACCCGACAGGAAGTTCAGTTACATGAGTTGAGTTGATGCGGCTTGCGGCTTCAGAGGCAACTCGAAGACAAATGTGATTGACTTCACCTGGTTTAACTGCTTTAGAAACATTGACATCAAATGAGTGATGTCCACCCATTTCATCTGCAACATGCTTGCCGTTAATCCAAACCTGGGTGTGAAAGAAGCTTCGTTTTAGACGAATCAGAGCACGCTTAGCATTGACTGTATCATCAAGATAAAATTCTTTAAAATAAAAGGCAATTGAGCCAGGGTATTTGCCGAAGTCTTCTTCCCATGTGTGAGGGATGCTGACAGTTTGAGTGTCTTCGGGAGGGTTGGCGTACCAGCGTTGGTCTATGCCATCGTTGCTGGTGTCGAAAATCATTTGCCAGTTACCACTGAGATCTAGAATAGCGCTCATTGAATTCCTTGGTTTAAAAAGGGGGAATTTTCCTCTAAAAATGCTAAAAAATCTGAAAATTTAAAGGTCTAGCGGGCTTATTCACCAATAAAACGCCTTGCATAGGACCTGATTTCTTTACCATTGAGAATATGGAATTTTTGAAGTCTTTCAAGAGTCTCTAAACTGAAGCGACTCAGGGGAAGGTGGATAATTCTTTTTTCAAATTTTTGAGCCCATTTTTTCATTGCTAGAGTAGGTGGTTTGGCGCTTAAAACACAGATGTTTTTCTCGGCAGAATGTCTTAATGCATTTACCACAAGGACTTCTGCAAGATTTGTGCATTGACTCGTGATGTTTGGGTCCTGAAAAGGGTCCGGTGTCCATTTGGGTGGGAATAAAAGACTGAGTCCTCCGTATTTGGCTTGAGCGATACCAGGGCCAATCATGTCTTTAAAGGGGTCTGTAGAATAAAAGGTGAGTGTTGATTCTTCATTGTGTTCTGCGAACCAAACGGTCCGATGAGGGTATTTGTCATCATTGTGTTGATCAAAAAGGATGACTACGGTATCAAGTTCGCCTTGTTTGGGAGGGATTTCCTTGACGTAAATATCTCCTGAGTGCCAGTTTCTTAAGGTTGCTCTGATGTCCAATCCATCTTTCATCGAGCTTGAGAAAGGTTCAGACTTGGTGAGCTCTTCATTGAGAGTTCTCATCGCTGCGCTTCTGACTGCTTGATTGAATTGTTCAATCTTGTGGTCCTCAGGAAGGTGAGAGCACATTTGTGATGGGTCCCAAGAATAACGCCAGTTTTTCTTTTTTTCTTTGGGGGGTTCAGGTCTGAGTTCAATTTGACGCCATTGAAGAGTCGTGTCTCTAAAAATATTTCTGGCCTTTTTATCTTCTTTGTAGATAGGATGTATAAGACCATTGGGTCTGAGTTCAATTTTAGAGTCTTCACTCATTGGGTCAAAGAAAGGGTAGTATTTGGCCGCTTCAAGGACTTTGGCTGCAAAAGTATCTCCGAAAACACCTTTGGCGGCCTCAACGATATCCATGAGTCCGGGTGATAGTTGGCCATCTACCCAAGCGAGGTTTCTGAGGTATTGCAAGGCACGTTGAATTTTGGCGGTAGGCACCTTACGATGTTCGGATTCTCCTTCTAAAAATTGCCAACGAGTTTGTATCCATAGCTCTTTGATGAGTTCTGGTAAATCAGGGATTTCGGCAAAAGGATCAAGTCGGTTTTTCTCAATGATTCCTGAATAAAATGGAAGTTCACCTAGGGCAAAATAGCTCTGGTCAGAGTTGATCAAGTGCCAAGTTAATTTGGGTGAGTACTGAGGTGTCTGATTTTGTTTGGCTAATTTTTCAAGTGTTTGGATAAAACTGACATTTTCAAAACACCTGAGTAAAAGATCATATGTTCGTGGATATCCTACCCAAAGTACATTGTCGTGTTTTTGACTAATAGCTCTCAGGCGGTCAAATTGGTATAAAGCCTCTTTGGCTAACTCGGGACTGATACTATAATCATCTATTTTTCTAAAAACAGGAGTACACAGGGCCTGGTATTCATGAGTTGAAATACTCTTAATTACGTTTGAGTCTGGTAGCCAAGGGCTCTCTTCAAAGTGTGGAATAAATTCTGGTAGAATAAATTCAATTTTATCATAAGCTACTTGTCTTATCACTTCAATAATCGAGTCACAAGGATCTATGGGGATGTATGCTAATTCGTCTTGTTCTTGAAATAACACTAAGCTGAGTTCGGGTAGCTTTTCAACGCCCATTTGTATGAGGCTTTGACTACCTTCAGGGAGCTCTAAAGCGTATGAATCAAAATCTTCTTTGAGTAATATTTCTCTTAACGCTTTAGACCATGCTGCATTGCCACGAACCGACGGGAAGGCACGAATATTGGAATAAAGTGGGAGACTTTGGTGATTCATTTTATAAAACTTTTTTAAAACCTTGGAGCTTGAGGAGGTATGGGTGGTTTGGGTAATTCAGGTCCATCAAACTCATTATAGCCCTCATCATAATCATCGTCTTGATCATCTTCAGATTCAAATTTATTTCGAGTTTCTGCATCATCTTCGCCAAAAAAGAAATCACTTAAATCCATTGAAGGGAGCTTGGTTTGAACAGCTTGACGATGTTTAGCTAAAGATTCTAAATCAAGAGATTCTTCTCCAAGAATTTGCTTTAATGCTTGCTTAAAAACCTCTAGATCTTCATTTTCAAGGTGAATGTTTAGCTTAGATGTATACCTTGCCAAGTTGATTCCATCTCTTATTGAATAAGGTAAATCAAGATTGTGAGCTTTTTGTAAAAAGTTAATAACGAGGTTTAAAATATCTTCTCTCACATGGGGTAAATTATACTTTAAAATCTGTTGTTCTTCTATCCGGGTCGGCCAGGGTATTTGAATTGCTGGTTGTATCCTAGACATGATATAATCGGGGATTTCAAAAGTTGATGAGTCATCGTTCATTGTAATAACACAACGAAACTCAGGGTGTGCCTTGAGGCTGATTCCAGCAACGACTGACTCGACTGTACGTCTGTGATCGAGCAGGCCAGCAAGTGATGCCCATGACTTCTCAGACATGCGATTACCTTCATCAAGAATAGCAACTCCTCCACGAATAACAGCACTCAATAGTGGGCTAGCATGATAAGCAATTCTGCCACCAGCATCAAGCACGGGTGTAATCAAAAGGTCTTCAGGCCGAGTGTCAGCAGTACATTGCATGAGATAAATTTCTGAACCGAGGGTTTGGGCGGCACTTGTAGCAAGTGTGGTTTTACCTAAGCCTGGAGGGCCAATTATTCGAGGGCTGAGTGGCAGGTCTTCGTCTGAAATTTTGGACCAACATGCTTGTAATTGTCTCATAGGGTCGGCTTGGCCAATCCACTGACTGTTGTCGTCTAATTTTTGGCTAAGGTGCAATGTGACGCCTTGTATTTGAATAGTTTCTTTCAACGTAAACCTCCTAGTCGCTTAAATTTATTTAATTTGGGGAAATGGCGTCGTTATACTTGGAAAAAGATCACCCTTGTCCCTATTTGGAAAAAGAATTGAGCAGAAACCTCTTCTTTCATTCAGATATTGTCGATAAAAATCAATTAGATGTTCTTTTGAGTCAAGGTTGGCGTCATTTTGGTGGATTATTTTTTCGACCTTATTGCCGTGATTGTGCACGTTGTGAGGCGCTAGTCATTATTGCTGATGAGTTTGTTCCATCCAAATCTCAAAAACGTGTTTTTAACAAAAACGCTGACCTCTCTTGTGAATATAGTCCTCTGGAATTTGATAAAGAACATCTCGATTTGATTAATTCATTTCAGAAAGAACGCGCCCTTAAAAAGGGTTGGCCACTTGAGGTCTACACTGAATCATCCTATCGGCATGCTTTTATGGGTGGGAGCGAGTGGACAAAAGAAATTCAAATACGTGATTCTCAGGGGAAATTAATTGGAATATCAATTGTGGATGTGGGACATGAGGCACAAAGCAGTGTGTATTTTTACTCAGACCCGAGTGAATCCCACCGAAGTCTCGGTACCTACTCCATTCTTATTGAAGTTGAGTGGGCCAAATCAGATAACCGTCAAGCCGTATACATGGGGCTTTGGAATGATAAAGCCATGAGTTTGGCTTATAAAACAAAGTTTGGGCCTTCTCATCATTTTCCCTATCAAAACCCCGAACCTAGGTTGATTCAATTCATTCAGGAAAATCTCTAGAAAAGAGTAACTTTTGAGGCGTCAAATTTCTAAATTAAGGTCTAAATAAAGAATTTTAAACAAAAACTTATTAAAGGGGAACGTCATGGAAAAAGTTGTCATTATTGGATCTGGACCTGCGGGGCACACTGCAGCTATCTATGCTGGTCGCGCTCTACTTAAACCTCTCATGTTTGAAGGTTTCATGGCTGGTGGTGTTGCAGCTGGTGGTCAATTAACTACCACTACTGAAGTTGAAAATTACCCAGGGTTCCCAACGGGTATATCTGGACCAGAATTAATGGATCAAATGCGTGAGCAAAGTATTCATTCTGGAACGACTATTGAGACTGAAACAATCACTCAAGTCGATCTTTCGAAACGTCCTTTTAAGATTACTTCTGAAAGTGGTAGAGAAGTTGAAGCTGAGACTTTAATCATCGCGACAGGTGCTATTGCCAAACGCCTCAATATTGAAGGTGAAGAACAATTTTGGCAGCGCGGTATGTCTGCTTGTGCAGTTTGTGATGGTGGTCTTCCTACTTTTAGAAACAAAGTATTAGTCGTCGTCGGCGGTGGTGATACTGCTATGGAAGAGGCTATGTACTTGACCAAATTTGGTTCTAAAGTCTTTGTGGTGCATAGACGTGATGAGTTCAGAGCTTCAAAAGCAATGCAAGAACGTGTTTTAAAACATGATAAAATTGAAGTTCTTTGGGATTCTCAAGTGATTAAAGCTCAAGGTGAGCAAGTCCTTACTTCAGTGATTATCGAAAACATTAAATCCGGTGAAAAATCAGAACTTAGCTGTGGTGGTATGTTCTATGCTATCGGACACAATCCAAATACTGCATTTTTAAAAGGGCAAGTGGCTCTTGATGAACAAGGTTATATTGATACTGAGCCAGGTACGCCAATGACTTCTGTTGAAGGCGTGTTTGCTTGTGGTGATGTTCAAGATCACCGTTATCGTCAAGCAATCACATCAGCGGGTTCTGGCTGTATGGCTGCTATGGAAGCTGAAATGCTCATTACGGAATCAGAATAATTGATCATGCATGAAAAGACTCATATCAAGGTTCCTCAAGTTATTCCGGCTCCATGTCAGGTTGCTCTTGAGGGCGGTTTTTGTTTGCATCGAGTAAATATCTTACATCGTGCCCATAGAGTGAAATCCAAGTTTTTAACAGTATTGAGTCTTATTTCTTTTGTGGTTTTATTAGGTTGTCAAGATTCAGAACCAACCCATTACGTTGAAAGAAAAATTGCTGCTAAAACACCTCAGGCTAGCTCTTTGATGGGTGCTATGAAGCCGGGGAGTTCATCTGGTCAATTAGTTCAATTACCTTTTGAATATCTCACTCCCAATAATTGGAAAGAACTTGACCCTACTCAAAACAAAGGCATGCGAGCTCGGACTTTTGATTTAGGTGATTCACTGGAATGTACTTTCGTTCTTTTGGGGGGACTAGGTGGTGGTCTTGAACAAAACCTCATGCGTTGGGCTAAACAACTTGGATTAAACCCTACACAACAAGATTTATCTGTTTTTAGATCAACTGCAAAAGTACTAGAGACTAGTGGTGATTGGAAAGCGGAGCTTTTTGATTTTCGAAGTTTTGATAAAGCAGCCAAAGAAACTATTTTGGCTGCAATTTTACCTGTCGGTAATCAAACTGTATTTGTCAAAATTCAGGGTCAATCCAGTTTGATAGACAAACAAGAATCAAGCTTGATTCAACTAATTAAATCAATGAAACCACTCACTCCCTCAAAAAGGGGTAAGGAGTAACTTTGAGCTCAAAAGAACTTAGTCTTAGGACTAAAATTGCACGTCAGCCGGTAATGAAGTTTTGGTGTTCTCTCAAGCTCACTACTTGGTCATTGATTTTTTTGTCATTTTTGACGTTTTTTGGAACCTTATATCAAACTGAAGCCGGGCTATATGAGGCGCAAGTTTTATATTTCTATAGTTGGTTCTTTAAATTCCGTCCTCCTGGTCTTGAATCTTTTTGGATTCCATTTCCTGGGGCTCAATTAGTCTGTTGGGTTTTAACTATTAATTTGATGATGGTGTCTCTATTTCGTTTTGATTGGAGTTTGCGTAAATTAGGTATCCTGATTATGCACTCGGGAATCTTGATTTTACTTATTGGTGGTGGAATCACTTATTACTGGGCCGAAGAATCTCAACTCAGTCTCAAAGAAGGTGAAAGTGCTAATTTTGCAGTAGCTTATCATGACTGGGAACTTTCTGTTTACCAGGTTAATGAAGATAGTTCACTCAATGTCTACGCAAGAGACCTCAAAGACTTGAGTGTTGGTAAAAGTGTGGCATGGCCTGAACAAGGCATTCACATTAAGATGCACTTCGTCCATCAAAATGCTTTAGCCTACGCTATGCAAGAAGGTGTCAAGGATGAAGGCTATGTGAATCAAGCTGGAGTAGCTTATCTCCAAGCTCAAGAGCCTAATTCTGATCCTGTACTGAATACGCCAGGCATTGCATTTGGAGTTGAAGTAGATTCTAAAGAAGTGACAAGACTAATGCTTTATGGTTTAGAGCCTGTAGGGACAAAAATTCCACTTGAACAAGGTGAATGGTTTTTCCAACTCAGACGCAAACGTTTTCCTCTTCAATTTAGAGTTGAGTTACTTGATTTTGTTAAGTCAACGCATACTAACACCACGATTGCTTCAGCTTATGAATCTAAAATCAAATTGACTCAAGAAGGCGTTCGTGATAAAGAAGCTTTAGTTTATATGAATAATCCTTTTAGAACAGCTGACCTTACTTTTTTCCAAGCATCATTCGGACAAGATAAAATGGGCGGTGAAAGCTCTACCCTTGCTGTTGTAGAGAACCCTGGTCGTTTAATCCCTTATATCTCTAGTTTAGTCACAGGCTTTGGCTTGATGCTACACTTCTTAATGACCTTATTTCGACATATTCGAGGTCTGTCTGCAAGAAGAAGAGGAAATTCAAAATGAATAATCATCTATTAAATAAAAAATGGATTTGGATTGTACTTTGCCTTCTTATACTCGCAGGTCTCATTTCAAGACCTATTAAAGGAGGCTTAAATAATCTAGCCAAACTTGCAGTGCATCATGATGGCCGCGTTAAGCCTTTTGAAGCATGGTCCCAATCTTGGCTTCGTCAATTTAGTGGTAAATCAACCGTTAAGTTTGAGAATCAAAAGGTAACTGCTCGTGAATGGATGGCTGGCGTTTTATTTGATTCAAAAAGCCGTGATGATTATCCTATTTTCCAAATAAATGATCCAGCGGTTGCAGTTGAGCTAGGTATTGATGGAAAAGTAACTCGATTTCATACATATGCTCAATTAAAACTCGTTGAATTTAAAATGCAAACACTGGGTGAAGATGCAAGTAAAATCGAAGCTAAAAGTAGATCTCGAGAAGAGAGTGAATTTGTCAGAATTTGGGCAAATTATTCGACCTACAAAATGATCAAAGAATCTTTGATGTTTTTTGAAAAAGATCCTGCTTTTAATATTTCGGCACCTGAGTTGATGGCTGAACTTCAACTAAAAGAAGAAGATGCTCCGTTTTCATTTTTTGATGTTTACCAAAAAGCAGCACTTCTTGGGCCAAGGTTAATCTCTCTACAAACAAAATCTGATAGCACATTTACTGAAGTCGATCAAGCTGCGTTTAATCTTTCGAAAGAGTTAATGAATTGGTCTAATCATTATCAAGAGCGCCCTTTTTATCTTTATCATTTTAGTTCACATAAGCAAGATTTTTGGCTCTCTTCATGGACTATTTTATCGTCTCAACTGATGGGGCAAATGAAAGTACATGAAGACTTTATTACACTTAAAACGGCCAAAGAATTTTGGATGAATGGTCAACGTGACTTGTTTGATGAGGAAATTGGGAAATTTTCTCAATCACTTGAAAACCGAAATTCAAAACACTATCGCCAAGAAGGCTTGAATGCCGAGTTTAATTACTTAAAATGGGACCCCTTTTATATTTCCCAAATCATCTTTGGTTTGGCACTTTTACTTTCTCTCATATCATTGATTGCTTGGCGTGGACCTTTAGGGTCCTTGAGTGGTTCACTTCTTTGGGCTACAATGATTTTTCAGACTTTAGGTCTTTTGACTCGTATGTATATTCAGATGCGCCCACCAGTGACTAATCTTTACGAGACCTTTCTATTTACATCTTGGGCCTGTGTTCTCTTAGGCCTAGCTGTTCGTCATTTAAGAAATATTGAGATTGGTAATTTAGTGGCGGCTTTCGGTGGACTTTGTATGCTTTTACTTTCAAATAAGTATGCTGCCGAAGGTGATACCATGAAGGTTCTTGTCGCTGTTCTTGATTCAAATTTTTGGCTTTCAACTCATGTGGTGACAATAACTCTAGGTTATGCAGGAGTGGTTGCCGCAGGCATTGTGGCTCACCTTTATTTGTTCCAATCTTTGACTTCTAATATTAAAGATCCGCTAGTGAAAAGAAGGAGAGAAGACTCATACAAATCTATGATGGGGATATTAGCTTTTGGGCTGATTTTCTCATTCATAGGAACGATTTTAGGTGGAATTTGGGCTGATCAAAGTTGGGGGCGTTTTTGGGGTTGGGACCCCAAAGAAAATGGAGCTCTTTTAATTGTTCTATGGTGCGCTATCATCTATCATTCTAAGATGGCCGGAATGGTTCACAGAATAGGAACAGCTGCTTTAACTGCGCTTGGTATTATCGTAGTGATGCTTGCTTGGTTTGGTATTAATCTTTTGGGAGTCGGGTTACACTCGTATGGATTTACCGAAGGTGCTGCATTTTGGCTTTTATTCTATTGTGGAATGCAAACTTTTGTTGTAGTGATACTTGTGGTCTGGGCCAAGTTAAAAGGGCTCAGGATTTAGATTCAATCACTGTAATTTCCTTTAACTAAAAGATTGTTGAGATGGTGAGATATTGAGGATAAGTTTTGACAAGACTATAGACTTCAAACCAGGTAATATATCATGAAATGTAACATCAGCTTAAAAAAAACAAAATCAATTGTGGTTCTAGCAATCATATTCATAATTTTAAGTGCTTGTTCATCGAAATCATCAAGTACTTTAATACCGACGAAATTATTGAGTACTCAAGCTATCAATGAAAAAGCTGCTCAGGTGCTGACCGCCTCTTCTGAAGAAATAGAAAAGACAAAAATCGTCGACACAAATTCAGCAGCCTGGATCATTGAACAATATACCGAAAAAGCAGTATTTCCTGAGTTCCATTCCAAGATTGGCGTCCGTCTAGAGCTATTAAAAGGTCAAATGAGTATTGGTGCCATAAGAAACCAAGTTTCTGGAATTGATTTTACTAAGAAGTTGTATTATTCTGATTCAAGAAAAGAAGCTTATCGAGTTGAGCTTGGAAATTCTGATGGTAAGTTATCGGCCTATTGGTTATTTGAAAAAATTGGAGATCAGTGGCTTTGGACAGATTTGATACAAGAAACACCTTATACGCCTTGGCTTCAGTTTAAAAGTAGTTTTGACCCCACCGATAAGTTGACATCACAAATGGTGTTTAGTGATAGTGAGTTGCCAGGACACGCCTTATATCAAGTAGTGCGCCGAGGTGATGGAGCAGTCTCGGATTTGCATCAATATATAGAGTCTAGACGGTATTCCTATCTTGAAATGGTACAAGCTCTTTTAGCTAAGAATCAATACTCAGCCTTTCTGTTTAATGACTCTATCATTAAGCCTGATCGTTTCTTAAAGTGGAAAGATACTGGTTTGTATGCTTGGATGAAGCTTGAAAAAATAGAGCGGGTACAAATCGAGGGCATCGGAATGATTTTATTCTTTTATGCGAGTCGACCCAATTTGGAACAAGGTGTGATGTATTGTCATGATTTTGAGGCTTGTGAAAAATTAGGCCCTAACATCGCCGGCTATTATTTTATTCATTATCAAAAAGACAGTGTTGACCCAAAAGTACAATGGGTTCATTTTCGCGGAGCTAATTCTGATAAATAAGTCAGATAATCAAGTCTGATTTTAAAAATTCCATGCAAATTCTAGACTCAAACCAGGGTCCATTGGCATCGGAACAAGCGTCATATTTACCGGACTATCGAAGTCACTTAATAATGCATCCACTGAAGCATCAGCTAATGAGTAGATGTAAAATAGAAACGGTCCCCAGATATATTGATTTCGTTTTTTTCTAAAAAAGACAACTTTTTCTTCCATTGCCGCTAGAGAAAAAGTGTCATTTTCTGCACGAGCAGTCCTGAGTCTTTCTAAGTAATATTCAACGGTCTCTTGTCTTGCATGGAAACTAGCATAAGAGCCGATCATTGACATCCACAGAAGCCCTGCTTTACCATATTCTCGATTATAGATTTGGCCCCAACCTGGTATCAGAGCTGCCCGCCAAAGCGCACTAAGTGCTGACTTCTCCTCATAAATTCGCCCACCTTTGTGATATAGGATTCCATAAACATCCAAAACAGAATAGAGATGCATACCAGACATCCAAGCGATTTGAGACCTGCGTAGGCCGTAAGCTTCGGCTATAAAATCATTTTCAATTCTTGCACTTTCTAAATTCTCCCGAACTTGGTCTGCATATACCAAGCTTGATGCATCCGTAAAGTGCAGAGCTAAGGAGTCCGCATATCGAGTGGCTTCAGAAACAAAGTATTTAGAATTAGTGGATCTCTGCTCAATTCGTAAATCATAGTTTGAAAATATTTCAAATAAGAGATACGACTGGATGCCAGTTATAAAGCCGGCACGAACATAGTGCTCTGTATAATAATGGCCGCCACCAGGAGTCAGTACTGCAAGCCCCAAAGCCATTGGTTTTGATTTGTGAGGCGTTGAAATATCCCAAGCATGCATTGGCAAAGTATCAATCGCAGGAATACCTGATTGGGAAAATCCCTTCACAACAAAGCTTATGAGCAAAATGGCGATTAATTGGTAACTGCGCATAGCGTGAAAATAGAAATTTGAGCTAAATAAACCTTTTTTCATATTATTGAATGAAAAAATCATCATTGTGACAATTTTTGTCACATAGAGTGAGCTATCTTTTATAACATGAAAGCAACAATACTTAATATCGGTAACGAACTCCTTAACGGGAGAACAGTCAATACAAATGCAACTCAAATGGCCCTTGATTTTAATCAAATAGGTGTTGAAATTACAGAAGTGAGAGTGCTCGCTGATGATGCGGATTCTCTCATTCAATCACTCAATCACCTATCAGCTAGCACTGATTTAGTAGTTATCACAGGCGGACTCGGTCCCACACCCGATGATATGACTCGTGAAATAGTAGCTCAATGGAGTGACAGTGAGCTTGTATTGTTTCCTGAAGCAGAGGCTCATCTACAAACAATATTTGGTGATCGTTTTACTTCAATGCGAGAAGTAAATATCATCCAAGCGTATTTCCCTCAAGCAGCTAAGTTATTGCCCAATCCACATGGTACAGCAATGGGCTTTTATTTAAATCATTCAATACCAGATATGGACAATCAAAACCTGCTCATTTGCTGTGTACCAGGTGTTCCCTACGAATGCTTGAAAATGGTGAAAAATCAAATTATTGATAAGCTTTTAGCAGATCAACCATTGGTGCTTATTCAAAGAGAGTTCTATTCTTTTGGTCTAGGTGAAAGTCGTCAAACAGAAGTTTTTAAAGATTATGAAATACCTTATGGAGTTATTTTTGCCAGCTTACCATCCCGTTCGGGGTTATTGGTGAGACTTTCTATGTGGTCAGAAAATACACCTGCGGCTAGAGATAAATCAGTGCAACTTGTCGATCTAGTGAATACAAACCTTCAAGCACTTATATCTGATGTTTATCCAGAGGTGATTGTGGGTAAAGCTCCTTTACTTCAATATATTGAGAGTTATCTCATTGAACACCATTTGAAAATTTCAACAGCTGAGTCTTGCACATCAGGACTATTGGGGTTTGTGTTAACTCAAACAGCTGGCAGTAGTCAATGGTATGAAGGTGGGATTCAGTCCTACTCTAATGAAGTCAAGATGAATCAACTCGGGGTCAAGCCCTATGTACTTGAAGAGTATGGCGCAGTTTCTGAAGAAACAGTCGCTGAAATGGCCCTTGGTGTAGCGCAACTACTTAAAACGGATATTGCCGTGAGCATTAGCGGTATCGCAGGACCTAGTGGTGGCACAGATCACAAGCCTGTGGGGACCATTTGTTTTGGTCTATATATAAAAGGAAAGCTTTATACAGAGACTAAGCGTCTCATAGGACAGCGTGAAGAAGTAAGAGAGCGAAGTGCATGGTATGCTTTGGATTTTCTTAGACGAATGCTGATCAGATAAGATTTTAAATTGAAACATCGGTTTTGAGCACTAACTTGAGCACTATTTTTATAGTGAACAAAAAAACACTTGAACAGATGTGCAGTAGTTAATAACTTTTAAACAAATAATAGAAAAGGCATCCATCATGGCTAAAAAACCTACCAAAACATCGTCTACACAACTTGCGAGTGGTGAAAAATTAAAAGCAGTAGAATCTGCAATGGCTCAAATCGAAAAAGCACACGGTAAAGGTGCTATTATGACTTTGGGAAATAAACCGAACACAACTGTTCCTGTCATCCCAACTGGCTGTATACAGTTGGATCTAGCACTTGGAGTGGGTGGGTTTCCTCAGGGGCGTATCGTTGAAATATACGGCCCTGAGTCGTCAGGTAAGACGACTCTGACACTTCATGCTATTGCAGAAGCACAAAAAGCCGGTGGAGTTGCTGCATTTATTGATGCTGAGCATGCTTTTGACGCAGTTTATGCACGCAATTTGGGTATTAATATTGAAAATTTATTGGTCGCTCAGCCAGAGTCGGGTGAACAAGCGCTTGATATTGTTGAGACATTAGTTCGTTCCGGTGCAATTGACCTGATTGTTGTTGACTCAGTAGCTGCGCTTGTTCCACAAGCTGAAATTAATGGTGAGATGGGTGATTCTCATGTTGGTTTACAAGCACGTTTGATGTCTCAAGCTCTTCGTAAACTAACAGGTATCATTAACAAATCAAATACATGTTTGATATTCATTAATCAGCTTCGTATGAAAATTGGTGTCATGTTTGGTAACCCAGAGACTACTACCGGTGGTAATGCCTTGAAATTCTACGCATCACAGCGTTTAGATATTCGTCGAATTGCTGCTTTAAAAGATGGAGAAGAAGTCAAGGGTAATCGAACTCGTGTTAAAGTGGTTAAGAATAAAGTGGCGGCGCCATTTACTCAATGTGAGTTTGATATTCTGTATGGTGAAGGTATCTCTCATGAAGGGTCATTAATTGACTTGGGTGTTGAGCTAGAGATTGTTCAAAAATCAGGATCTTGGTTCTCTTATGGGTCAGAACGAATTGGCCAAGGCCGTGAAAATGCTCGTCAGTTCCTTAAAGAAAATACAGAGCTTTGTAAAGAAATTGAAGTTCGAGTTCGTGAAGCGATGAAAAAGGAAAATGTGGCAATGGATGAGGATGATATGATTGAACTTGCTGATGTTGCTGCGGCTGAATCATAGATCCAATAAGTCCATTATAATCGTCAAGCTTGTTTCAATAAAAGCTTAAAGTTTTGAAAGTCGGTATTTGACTTTCAAGGCTGGGGGTTGTAGTTTAATTAAATGTGCAATTGATGGCCTAGATGACAGGACTTAATCTGGTCCTATAAGTCGGGTTAGAAATAAATTTGCAGGGGCTTTTGACGATGCCGCTGTAATTCTACCCTGTTTCTCTGATGGATGGTTATATTGAGAAACAGGGTTCTTTATTTTTATCTAAAATAAAGTCAAACGCAAGTATTGAAGGTCTTTTCATGCCATTATCTTTTGATTTTACTTTGAGCTCAAAAAATATTAGTCAACTTTTTATGGTCCTCTTTTTGAGTTTATCTACCATAGCATTTTCACAGGAAATAACTTCAGTTGAAGATAAGTTTAATCCAGTATTGTGTAATATTAGCTCTAGTCAATTAAGTTGGCAATTTGAGTATGTGAATCGAGAAGGTTTACCGCAAGAGATGGATATACATGTTCGTCAAACGCCACATTTGTTGGTGGCTCAAGTAATTAAGTCGGATAAAAAAGAAATTTATGTTTTTAAAGATAATGAACAGTATGTTGAACTAGGTGATTATCATGTCCCTAGGCAACTAGCGCTTCACCATTTGAGAGAAAGAGTTATGGAGTCTCCGCTCATGATTGAAGACTTCAAAATTTTACGCTCTAGATCTTTTTTTTGTCCACGATCTCAGACGCAAGATTCTTTATTCTTAAAAGATTCGTTGATTACCTATTCCAATGTGAAACCCCTACTTAATAAACACGGATATCAATTATATGATTGGAGAAATAAGAGTTGGAAAAAATGGCATATAAAAGCTTACTCAGAGTATTTTATTAATAAGAAAAAAGTTCAAATTCCTAATTATATCGATGTTGAAGATGAATATAATTGGGGACGTTTAACGATGACAGCCTTACGAGTAAATCGAAAAGAAATAACGATTATTATTGAAAAGTAGCTTTAATAAGAGTAAGGCAAAGAATGTCCTTATGGCAAATCATTTTAAATCTTGAAGCCTAAATTCTTTAAAGTTGATTTGGCTCTGATACGAAAACCCAATATTCAACTTTTGGATAAAATTCAAGGCAGGCCCTCCTGATTGTTCGCTATATCCCAACCAATAGATAGAGAGGTTCTTTTTCTTTATGTGTTTGCTGTTGCAGTAGCTGAAGCCTAATTGGGTGTCATTACGATACAATATTGGTTTGCCATCAGTTTGCCCGGGATTAAAGAGTTTGGAAAAATCACCCTCAAATTTGGTGAGAAGAAATTTGTTTTGTAGGAATATATTGAGTAGAGGAGATTGTATCCAAGCAACCGAGCTCGATAGTTCAAACAAATCATCACGAGGGTATATAGGGATTTCTCTTGAGTAATCGTATAAATAGGTACGATCTTTAATTTTGATATCAATCAACTGGTGGTCTATTGAAATTACGGATTTAAAGTGTTGGTTGTCATAATGCAGTCTATATACAATGTGAAGGGTTTGTATCACATCATAGCCAGAATTCATAAAATCATGAGCTCTTATCGTTGATTCATCCCAATATTTATTATCAAGTGGCAAGCTTACCGAAGAACCATAAAACAGTAAATTGGAGTAATGAATAGATAGCTCAATTAAAGGAATAGGTTGAACTCCTAGACCTGTTTTGATTTGAGCGTAATAGGGAGTTGTCTCAATTGATGACTTAGACCTCAGATAGGTTGAAGAACTCGAGAGTAAGACACTGTTTGGTTCGAAAACAGGTTCGATCCAGTCCAGGGCTAACTGGTAACGTGCCTTAATAATACCTTGACCTAATTGGTTAGGGCTTTGCACTTGGAATTCTTGGCTGAGATTCGTACCGAAATTGTGATTTCGAACAAAATCCAGATCAGTATAAGCCCAAATTGAGCTTAAGCAGATAAATATATAGATATAAAGTAACTTCATTGCAAAGAATGTAGAAAATTGTGACACCTTCATAAATAATTAGATAAGTTTAAAACAACTTGAAAATCTATTTTTTGGGAATTTGAGAAATGAAACTTTCTTTTAAAAAAATTATAGTCTCGGTAGCGCTTTTAGCTTCTGTTATCGGATGTTCAAAACATTCAAGCCCAGTCTTAATTGAGCGAGGTGTTCCTGTATACGAACGGGAATATCAGGTTAAGCAAGAAGGGTATGGTCTATCCTCTTCCATCAAAAAAACATTCATGGAAGGTTATGTTGTAGAAGGCATGACTCAAGAAATGGTGTTTTTACTTTGGGGACCACCAGATCGTGAATTCAATGAAAATAAGAATTGGGAATATGTCACTAATGAAGGTGAAATAATCACTAGTGTTGTTTTTGATGCAGAGCAATTAATCCTGAATCAAATGCATAAAATTGTAACTGATATTCAAGGTGACCGCTATGGCGGTAATCCACCCAAGCAATAATACTACTCTATTTTTAAGGGATAGTTGAATGACTCTCAATATTGATTATTGAGGGTCATTTTTGTTTTGATTGATGAGGTCACTATAGCCAGTGAAAATTACTTCAATATCTTCATCTTCACCTTGAGCCACTTTTAACAGCGCAGCCATTTTTTGTCTGAGTATCATTAGAGTCTGAAGTTCAAGTATATCTTCTGACGTTTTGGGGTTTTTCAATACTTTGGACTGATAGGAGGCGGATATTTTTTGTGATTCTAAAGTTAACAAGACCTGAAAGTAGTCATAAGAATAATCATAGTCTTTTAAATACTCATCGACTTTAAGGTGTTCGATAATATTCTGAAGTGGAGGACTTAAAGTAAGGAAAAACTTCTTTAACTTGAGTGAGCCATCTTTTTCAAATGCTATAAAAGCCAAGTCAATAAGCTCTACTAGTAAGTCAGAAGTTAAAACATTTAGATCTAAAAATTGAGCGGCAAATTCAATAATATTTTTATGAGTAATAATGAGCTTCACTAGGTGAAGTTCGTTTTTATTCAGGTGAGTAATACTAGCAGTATAAGGGTGTTGCGGAACCCCAATATTCCTCATTTGAGTACTGTTTGCCTCATAGTTTGGAATGCTTTGGTCTGACTCATTTGAATAGTCTTGTTCATTTTGAAAAGGCTCATTCATCGGTTCAAAATAAGGCTCAATCATTGGTTCGTTATGATTTTGTTTTACTGGCTTTGAATGGTAAAAGCTTTTAGCGGGTTTTGAGGGGCCTTTTCTTAAAAGCTTTTCATCAATCTGAAGTGTCTGACTAGCCAAACGATAATACTCTGCTCTAAGTATGGGCTCAGCTATGAGCTGCAGATACTCTTGTATTACTGAGATTGCAGATGCACGATCCTCTGGTGAACTAGCTTTTGTAATATTTAGACGTTGGAGGGTGAATTCAATAATGTTGGAAGAGTCTTCAACTTGTTGGAGAAAGGCTGTTTTGCCTTTTGTTTTAACGAAAGAATCAGGGTCTTCACCATCGGGTAGAGTTACTAAACTGACACGAAACCCAGCCGTTAAAAGGTGTGGAATTGAACGATGACCAGCATTTAGGCCTGCAACATCACCATCAAAAACTAAGACTGCATTTGTCGTGTAGCGTTTTAATACTTGTGAATGTTGTGGTGTTAAGGCGGTCCCACTTACACAAACGACGTTTTGAATCCCAGCTTGAAAAAGCTGAATGAGATCCATATATCCTTCAACGAATATTGCTTGTTGACTTTTTCTTATAGAATCTTGATTCAAATTTAAACCATAGAGAACTTCACTTTTTTTATAAAGATTTGTCTCAGGTGAGTTCATGTATTTAGCGTTATTATTTGGATCTAAAGAGCGACCACCAAAGGCAATAGTTTTGTTGGAAGGGTTGTGAATAGGGAACATGATTCGGCCCCTAAATTTATCCCAAGTTTTACCCTTGGCTTTATCCTCAACTATTAATCCTGCATTTAATAATGATGGTTTAGATACTCCTTTACTCATGCCATGTTTAATTAATGCATCCCAAGATTCCTTGGCCCAACCCAGTTTAAACGTTCGTATAGTGTCATGCGTAAGACCACGCTTAGAAAAATATTCTAAGCCGGATTCATTTTGTAGAAGTAAGTGGTGGAAATATTCCTGAGCCATTTTATTAATATCTGAAAGTTCAGTAATAGCTTTTCGATGTTCTTTTTGCGCTGATGTTTCTTCTTTTTGTGGCAAGAAAAAATTTGATTGATTGGCAACTGATATAACGGCTTCAATGAAGCTAATTTTTTCATATTCTTGAACAAATTTTATGACATCGCCACCATGCCCACAAGCAAAGCATTTGTATATCCCTAAACTCGGAGTTACATTCAAACTCGGCTTTGAATCTTGATGAAAGGGGCAAATACCCATGAATTTAGCACCGACGGGTTTTAAGGGGATGTATTTCCCTATAATACCAACTAGATCAGCACGAGTTTTAAGTTCGTCCAGTATTTCAGGTGTAAGTTGAACTTGGCTCATGATTATAAACTCAAAGTTTCAATTCCAGCCGAGTTGAGTACCCAGGATGCAAACCCAAGATAAATAGCTAAGCCGACAATGTCGGTAGTGACTGTGATAATAGGACCTGAAGATATAGCGGGGTCAATATCAAGTCGTTTAAATACTAATGGGGCTGTACTGCCAATGAAGCCAGCAAAGCACATAGCAACAAAGAGCCCAATTGATATAGATAAAGCTACGGGGAGCATGGGCCAACCTTGGGTATAAGCCAATCCTAATATAAGCACGAAGGTTATGGTACTAAACACTAGTGCATTAGCAATTGCTGTACTAATTTCAGAATAGATCTGTTTTTTAAGATGAGCAGTAGTACTGTCTTGAGCGACAAATTCACGAACAATAATAGTAGCACTTTGAACGCCAACATTGCCTGCCATCGCTATCACGAAAGGAAGGCCGGTCATTAAAATGGGGTATTGAGTTAATGTCACTGCAAATATCTTTAATATCCAACCTGCGCACATACCCCCCAAAAGGGTACTAGCAAGCCATGGCATACGATGTCGAACTCGAGATAATATGTTGCGCTCAGTTGGGTTTCCGGTGGTACCGACCATGTGGTAGAAATCTTCATCAGATTGCTCTTGAGCCACACCAATCATATCATCGGCTGTAATAATACCTTTCATAACACCCGTGTGATCGACTACTGGCAATACACTAAGAGAATGTCGAGAAAATATTTGTAAAATTTCTGAAACATCATCAGTCACTTCTGCATGGAGATACTCTTTTTGCATGTACTTACTTATAGGGTCTTTTTCATTGCCACTAAAAATTTCTTTAAGTGAAAATATGCCCATGATTTTTTGGGAGCTAGTTAAAATAAAGCCTGTATCAAGAGTCTCCATTTCAGCAGCATTTGCTCTAAGATCAATTAAAATCTCACCAATAGTGGTTGTTTCAATACAATGAATAAAGTCGGTTGTAATGAGGGAGCCGGCAGTGCCTTCTTCATATCGACCAAGCTCTCTAAGCTCACTTGCTGAATCAAGTGGTAAAGTAGAAAGGACTTTTTGAGAAACCTCATCAGAAAGCTCATCTAAAAAGTCGACAGCTTCATCTGGAGCCATCTGATCAATCATTCTAACAAGTTTTTCAGGTTTAATGAGCTGTGCTATCTGCCTAGCAGCGACACCTTCTAAAAATGAGAGCACTTCAAGCTGAGCTGAATGATCATCAATTGAGTTGAAAATTTTATACTTGATGTCGCTTGATGGCGTTTCTTCAATGAGAAGTGCAATATCAGCTGGTTGAAGAGAGCTTATCCATTTGTTCAAATCACTTTGATTTCTGGAATCTAGTAAGAGATAAAGTTGCCCCTGTAGATTTTCAAAATCTTCAATATAAAGTCTCATTTAATCACCCGCTTGATCTGAGTGAAAAATAATAGCAAAATAAAGCTTGATTTCACCTAAGAACTAGAGTTATAATTTCTCTATCTGAAGGGATATTAAATGAAAATCTTACTTGTCGATGACAATTTTGTCAGTCGTAAATTGCTAAATAGTTTACTTTCAGGTGTAGGGGTTTGTTCTCCAGCTGCTTCCGGAGAAGAGGCTTTGTCCTTATTTGTTGAAGCTGCCAAAGCTGAAGAGCCTTTCGATCTTATTTGTTTAGACATAATGATGCCTGGTCTTGATGGTCATGAGACACTAAGCGCTATCAGGGAGTGGGAGCTTGATAATGCAGTAGACCATATTAGTGGTGTCAAAGTGATTATGATTACTGCTATGGATGACAAGAAAAACGTCTTTCAGGCCTTTAAGTCAGGTTGTGAGTCATACATTGTGAAGCCAATTGAACAAATCAAATTAATGGAGGCTATTAGTCGCCTTGGATTGATTAAATAGTATGAATATTTTAATTGTTGATGACAACTTAGTTGTTCGTAAGTTGTTAAAAAGTTACATGGATGAATTTGGTAACTGCCAGACTGCTTCTACTGGTTATGAGGCTGTTAAGGTTTTTAAAATTGGTTTGGAGTCTGGTGAAAACTTTGACCTTGTGACATTAGATATTGTCATGCCTGGAATGGATGGAAGGGCTGTTTTGCAAAGTTTACGTCAATTAGAGCTAGAGTATGATGTTGCAGAATCCAATAGAGTGAAGATTGTAATGACTACTGCTCTTGATGACCGTATGGATATTATTGAATCATTTAATGATGGTTGTGAGGGATATATTATTAAGCCAGTAAAAAAAGACCATTTGGTCCGCGTTTTGACGCAACTCAAATTGATTCCTTGAAGTCCAGAGAGCTTAGATTAGTTCAAATTAATTTTAAATAAAAAAGGGAACCGTAACTAAACGGCTCCCTTTTTAAATATCTTCTGAAATCTTAATTCTGATACTTACGCATGTTCACTATCAATCACCATGTGTTAATAGTTATTTGCCCGTTCTCCAGAATTGTCAAATTCGAATGCGATAGTTGCAACAGGACAACCTTCTGCCGCCTCTTCAATCTCTTCGTCTAGGCTGAAGTCGGCGCCTTCAACAACAATCATTTTTTCAGGGACTTCAAAAACATCAGGTGCGATTGCTTCACAAGCACCACACATTGTGCATTCGTTTTCAGACTCGTCAAGCCAAACTCTAGTAATAGCCATTTGCATATCCTTGCGATAAAAGTGGATTATAATCATTAAATATACAACTTTAGGGCTAGAATACCTTGATAAATTAGCTCAAGAAAGGTTGGATTTATCAAATACCTATATATAGTTTATGATTAGGCATCAGAATTTTTTCTCACACCGAGTCGTTTCATTTTTGATTGCAAAGTTGTAGGGGCAAGGTCAAGGATGTCGGCAGCACCATTTTTGCCATATATTTTCCCTTTTGAAATAGTTAAAGTGTAATGAATTATTTCACGCTCCCATGCTTGCCAAGACATGGGTTGCTCAAACCTTAAGGGCGAAGGATAGGTTTGCAACAAACTTTCTTCAGCTGGGTCAGCAGCCTTGTCCAATGACTCTTCGGTTTTCTTACCATATTTAAGTAGAGCGTCTGAAAGCCCTTCTTTTTCGGTAATAGCAAGATTTAATGCTCGGCTAGTTTCTTCTAGTTTTTCTTGCAAAAGACCACGCTCAAGGCTCAATGCGATAATGGGCAGGAAGTCTTCAATAAAATCAATATGAGCTTCTTGAAACGCGGATAAATCCTGGCTAGATAAAAACAAAACCCCTATAGGTTTCTTGTTTGAAATAAGGGGCATAGTCACGCTTGATTTCATGCCTTCAGATATAATAAGCCTAGTGGATACGGAGGTGGGTTTGGCTTTGAGATATGCAGTAAGGTCAGGGATAATTCGCGATCTACCTGAATTAATGACAGATTTTAGTGAACTTGATTCTAAGGGAACTTTATATCCCTTGAACAGCTTCAATTTCGTTGTAGAAAGATTGAGTCGGGAATTAATACTTTTACGGTCATCAGAAACCACAGCAATGCCTAGTCGGTGGATATTCAGCAATTCGCGCAACTCATCATAAAGTGCTTTAGCTATTTCGCTCATACTTTTTTCTTCGAGTAAGCGTTGAGTCAGAGTCTTTAAAATTCGGTTTTTGTTTTTAGCAAATGTCATAACTTTAATTCGGTGTAGAGATTTATATAACCTTAATATAGTTTCTGATCTTCACTAAACCAAATCAAAAGGTGCTTTGCTATATTTTCACCAACGGTACAAATAATTATTGGAGTAAACTTGCAAGAGTCCTTTAGAAGAGCGTTTAGAAAATTTACAGGTAGGAGTGTGGTGGAGTTAAAAGCATCACATCATCGACTGCAAATGCTTGAAAAAATTGGACTTGAATTTGATCCAAACTATACAATTTTACTAAAAGAAAACCTTGATCAAATCAAGTTAGATCCTAGCCACCCTAGGGAAACGGTCTCTGAGTCATCAGATTTAAATCAAAAGTCCTCTGGTCATTTTCGAAAACTTTCAAACGATGTTGAAACTCAATTTCTAGAGTTTCGCCAGAAGTGGGCTCAGCGCTATGAAGTTGATGAATTTGTCGAACGTCTTGAGAATGGAAGCTGGCTTTTAGAAGAACCTCAGGGTTTTAAAGTTAATGTCGGCACGAAGGCTAAAGATTTAAAAGATTTTTATTTGCATGATATGCACCTGATGGTAGGCGATGCTGAAAAACTCATTGTAACGACTTCTAGTCGTTGTTTAAAAATTCAAAATAAGATTTGTAAGGAGTGGTATGAAGAAATGAGGATTAGAGGTGAATCTGAAGTTTCTATGCGCCCTATTTCAAGGTTACTCCCAACTCTGGAGCTTGGTCTCCGTGATATGGAAGGACAGGAATTTCGTAAAATCAGAGATTCTATCAAGCTATTAGCGGAAAAACGTTTTCGAGATGGTATTAAGAGGGCTGGTTCGCACCATTATCGTTCTCCACAAGCGGCTTACCGAAATCTGGGTGGTTCATGGAATAACCTAGGTATTTGGAACTCAGGTTTCAGAGCGTACATGGAAGATTTTGTGGATTTTTGTTTAGGCATTTGCCTAGAGATAATTGAATGGTATCGTAAAAAATGGACTTTATTTACTCGCGGATGGTCTCGTGGGCAAATTGAACTTTTTGACCAAATAATCTAAACGATTCTATTGAATAAGGAAATATTGATGAATCAAAAATCAAAGACATCTCTAAATATTGCGTCCTTAATGGGCTTCGGAGTTCTTATTGCAAGTGCAGTATTTTTTCGTGATCAATTTCCACTTTATGCATGGGTGATATGGGTCATCATCGCTGGTATCTATTCTTTTCATCAGAAAAGAATTTTAGGTGGAGTAAATGAATTAAATAATGAAATTGTAGCTTTATCATTGGCTAATTCTGGTGAATCAGTCAACGAGAAGTCTGAAGTTGCCAAACGCAAATCTCAAGTACTGAAGTTAGCTGAAAATAACAAAATGGTTTCACCGAGTGTCTTTCGAGAAATACTCGGAGCTAGGCAAGCTTCCAAGCAGGTAGGAAATGGTTCTTATGCTGTTGTTCTCCTTGGGTTGCTGGGGACATTTATTGGCCTTGCTGAAGTCGTAGGCCAGGCTGGTGTGATATCGGGTGATGCTGCCAAAAATATTGAAGCTATTATTCCTCAAATTTTCTCAAATATGCAGGGTATTTTTGGAACGACTCTTTGTGGTTTAGCAGCTTCGTTTTTCCTGCGTAAAAATGAAGAGACTCTAGAAAAAAGTTATTTAGAATTTTATGCAGACTTAGAAGAATACACTCAGTTTGAATTACTTCCATCTCTAGATCAAGGTAGTGATAATCCTATTACAGATAGTTTAAATAAACTCACTCAAACATTAAACTCTTTTCCTCAGCTTGTAGAAGATTCGTTGCATGAGCCTTTGAAACACATTTTAGGTGATGCACACGAAAAGTTATTAAGCTCTTCTGAATTAAACCAGAGAACTTTTTCTCAAAGTATTGAGCATTCTATCGAGCTAAGCTCAAAACGTTTTTCTGAAAACCATGAAGCATTACTCAATCAGTTTTCTTTAGGTCTTAAGCAAGAGTTTGATCAAGTAGTTAGTGCTCGAGAATCTTTCTTTGGTGATATTCAAAGTAAGCAATCACAATACTTTGAGAAGCTTGAAAACCAAATGTCTGGTCTTGGAGCTCATCTAAATGTTGCTCAGGAAATACAAAATAAGTTACTTGAAGATTTATCAGTTGGAATTCAATCTCAACTTGAGAATTCTCAATCAAGTGATGCTGAACGATTACAGAAAATGACAGCAAATTTAGAATCACTTGAATCTAAACATCAAAGTTTCTTAGGAAACTTTAAGTCTCGTGGTGAAGAATGGATGAACTCTCTACAGAGCTTCAGTGAAAATTTGTCAGCTGGGATTACCAAGCTAAACCAAGAGGGTTTGGAGAAAATATCAGAAGATTTTCAATTACTTGCAGACACAGCCAAGATGGGTTTGGAATCTACAACAGCTTTAAGTTCAGATGTTCAAGAAAAACTTGGAACTATGATGAATGGTTTAAGTCAAATTACTGATGGTGTGGCTCAGTCTTCTGAGTACATGAAAGTCAATCAAGTTGAGATGCAATCAACAATTGAGATGTTTAACAAAGGTGTTGAGTTACTAGTTGAGAATTTGAGCCGAGAAGGTGATGAAGATTCTGACCAAATGGATTTCTATAAAAAGCTAGAAACAACGCTTGAAGTTTTTCATGAGAAAGCATCTGAGTCACTTGTTGAAAACTCAATCCGCACTCAGGAAATTTTATTGCAAGTGCTCTCGCAATCATCGTCTTCATCTTCATCTCAAGGGAATTAGACAATGTCGTGGTATAAAAGCCCTAAAGAAAGTGCACCGTGGCTAGTATTTACTGACTTTAGCTTTGGTGTTATGACAATGATATTACTTGCCTTTATCGCCTTATGGACGATCAAGGAAAGCTTTAAAGAAGAGTACATCAAAAAGAATGAAGCTTTTACTCGAAAAGAACAAGAGTACCAAGTTTTGAAAGAAGCTAAAGAGACAGCTGACAGAAAAATTAAAAATTATCAAAACATGATGGGTGCTCAATTGAAGGCACCGATAGAAGAGGGTCTTATTGCAATTACTGATGCAGGCATCGATATTCAGGAATCCTTGTTATTTCCAAATGGCAGTGCTGTAATAACCCAATCAGGTCAAAATGTGATGCAGTTGGTGGCTCAGGCATTAAAAGTAGCCGCACAAGGTGATAGTACTTTCCTCGTGATGGCTTGCGGATTTACTGATGATGTACCCATGGATAGTAAAACATACTCAAACTGGGAATTATCTTCAGAACGCGCAACTAATGTTGTTAAAAGTTTGATAGCTAAAGGCTTTGAACCAAATCGTGTTTTTGCTGCGGGGTTTGGAGAATTTCAGCCAAAAGTTCCTAATGATTCTAAAAAAAATCGTGCAATTAATCGCAGAGTTGAAATCCGTAGAGTTCCTTTTGAACGCAATAAATTTGCATTTACTTCAGGTCAATAAAGTTGGAATATGCACAAAAGCTTCAGTGGCAATCAAAACTGCGAGACTTTCAAATAACAAATGAAATTCCATATTGGAAGTTTTCTTATGTTGAATCTTTGCTGAGTAAATCTTTTGATTTTTATGATGTCGGTCAGGATAGCTTAGGTGAACGAATTCTTGTTCGAGTTGTTAAATGGTTAGAAACGCATAAAAAAACCAATCATGAGAATGTTGATATTGGCCCATATGAGCCATTTACAAATGTTTGGAGCCACGAGTGGTTTGGGGGTCAACTCAAATTACTTCGAGATAGACTACAAGATTTTAGACATTTAATTCCGAGGTTTGAATTTGATGAGATAAATTATAACTTCAAACTATTATCTGAAAAATTAAATCAGGATGAATTGAGGTTAGAAGAACTCAATGAACTACGTATTTGGGTGATTGATAGAATTCATCAATCCTTTGGTGCTATTGGCGATATGGAAGCCTTAAAATCAATTGTCCAAAGTGATATTCAAATAGAAGGAATTGGACCCTACAATAACCGCTATAATTTTGGTGAAGCATTTAAAATTTTAAGTTCAGCTGACCCACTCTGGGTAGGTGACTTTTTAGACCTCTATAATACGCTCTTTGGGTTGGAAGATAAAGTTGCATCCACAGTAATAAAGCGCAAATGAGTTCGTCTTTAGACTATAAAACTATCCCTATCGTATTTGATTTAGATGGCACTCTTTGGGATTCATGCGACGCTGTTCTTAAAGCATGGAACCTTGGACTTGATAGCTGGAGAAAATCACATTCTTGTGGGCGCGGTGTAATTACTCATGCAGAAATACAGTCAATAATGGGGAAATCTTTTGATAATATATTTCTTCAGTTATTCCCTGAATATGATTACGATACGAGAAAAAAACTAGGTATATATCTAGAAGAATTCGAATCAGAAATTTTAGATGTTGAGGGTGGTGAACTATACTCAGGGATAAATAGTGGCTTAGCCCTACTATCACAAAAGCATCTATTGGGGATTATATCAAACTGTCAAGCCGGCTACATTGAAATATTTCTTAATAAAGCCGATAGATTTAAATTAGTTGACTTTAAATCACATGGAGCCACAGGACTATCTAAGGCTCAAAATATTTTTAATATGTGCCGAGAACAAAATTTCAAACATATCGTTTATTTAGGTGATACCCTGACCGATTTGATGGCTTGTGAAGAAGTCAACAACACAACTCATGTGCACGTGGATTTTCATCTAGCTTGTTGGGGCTTTGGTTATGAGCAAATAAAAAACCAAGTAGACTCTAGTCGTACTTGGTTCTCATTTAAAAGTTTTAGTGAGTCATTTGACTCTTGAGCCCCTTATAAGTAGTGTTTCAAAACATTGCGGTTGGAAATGAAATAGTCAATACCTGATAGTAGTGTCACGACAGTGATAATTGTCATACAAGTTTGCGGCAAATATTCCCATATTTGATCAAAACCAGGAATGAGTCGTTGAACACTATCAAGAGCACCAGTTAAAATTATGAGAATGCCACCACCTTGTATGGCTGTCTTATATTTGCCACTTGGACGAGCAGCAATAGTGACATTTTTAGTTGCACCAAGAGTCCTAAGAGTCTCTACTGAAGCTTCTCTGAAGTAAATTAATGCGACCATCCAAATATTTGCGTACCCTGATGACATAAAGCACAAAAAGATTGTCATATTTGAAATTTTATCAGAAAAGGGGTCAAGGAATTTACCGAGTGTAGATACATCGCCCATTTTTCTTGCAAGATAACCGTCAAGCCAATCGGTTGCCATAAATGAGACAACCATAATCAATGCTAGCCATTTGAAAATGGGATGATTATTGTGGTAAAGTAAATCGTTGTCATAAAAAAAGACAAGGATAAAAACAGGCGTTAAAACAATTCGAGAGGTTGTTATTTGGGAAGCAATACTGAGGGGTTTGCGATGGTCTGGATCTCTGTAGTATCTGTAGACAAATGCAATGGCAGTTGCAAGTAAATAGAGGATTAAAATCCCAAGACTAATGTCAACGTAATATTCAAAATTCAGTGTTGAAAGAGCTAAGGATAATAGAATGACTACTCGAGCAGATCTGGCCCAAAATGAGCTATAGCGTAACTCTTTTTGAGCCCTAATAAGTGATATGGCAAAAAATGGATATATTATCATTCTAGCTATAAGAATCAGAGTTGCACTAAAAATGAATTTTGGTAGAACTGCATCATCAATACTCCACCACTGCTTATAGAGTAAAGTAGTTGAAATTAAGGCACTAAACCCCATTTCAAAAAACCGGGTCCAAAGGGTATAATATGGTTTTTCAATTTCATACGGTTTGACTTGAAACCCTATTATATAGGTTAAAAATGCAACACCCATGAGTAAGCTAAATGAGGACCAGGGTTGTTCATTGAGAATAAAATAGATTACAGGTAGAAGTAAGAGAACCCTAAGTACTCTCAGGATTCTACCTAACCAAAGGCGATTTGTATTGTGTGTCAGTTTTTCCATAACCTAATTATAGAAAACTGCTTTGTCATTGGTGGAAGAACTCAGTAACCTTTTTGCTTGTTCTAGCCAATTAGGGTCTTGACTGCCGCCCAACATACGAGCAATTTCTTGTATTCTTGTTTCTTCAGTGAGATTTTCAATTTGAGTGAGCGTTCCTTCGGTATTTTGGCTTTTGGCTACTATTAATTGATGCTGAGCCTGGACTGCTACTTGATGAAGGTGGGTAATACAGAGAATTTGGTGAAACCCTCCGAGTTGCTTCATACATTCACCGATTGAGTGACCGACTTCTCCTGATATGCCACTGTCAACCTCATCAAAAAGGAGTATTGGGGTTTTATCTTGGTCTGCTAAACTTGATTTTAGGGCGAGCATCACACGAGAGAGCTCCCCCCCTGATATGCCTTTTTTAAGGCTTTGAAATTCACCACCAGCATTTGTCTTGACTAAAAATTCAATTTCATCAGCACCGCGAGAGTTTAGTGTTTTGGGCCTATATATTGACCCCAAAGTTATTTGAGTTTTATATTCAGCCGAATCCATACCTAAATGACCTAGGGCGTGAGTCACTTTAGTATCTAAATCGCGAGCTGCATCCACTCTTTTGGAATGTAGTTTCTCTGCAATTGTCCATATCTTTTGTAAAGATTGTGATTCATCAAACTGAAGGTCCGTGAGTAAGGTGTCAAATTGGTCAAGATTTTTAAGTTGGGATTCGCGTTCTGAATAAAACTCAATTAGCCCGAGTAGATCAGTATTGTATTTTCTTTTGAGTCGCTGTAATGTTGCTAGGCGAGAATTCTTTTTGTCAATTTCATAAGGGCTTACATCGGTAGGTATGTCCATTGAACGAATAGAGTGGAGTGCATCTTCAACATGTGATTGAGCTTCTGTAGCACTCTCTAGGGCACTTTTGATATGACTTTGTTGGCTGTAATTTTCACTAATTTTAATAAAAGACTGGAGTTGACTCAAAATAGAATCGTTGCTTTCACTTAAAAAACCAAGACTTTGGTTTTTGAGGTCGTTGAGTTCGCCAACACTTTCGAGAGATGTAAGTTCGGATTCTAAGGTGTCATCTTCGCCCTCTTTAAGTTCGGCTTTTTTAAGTTCATCAAATTGAAACCTAAAGAAGTCTTGTTGTGTCTCAGATTGATTTTTTTGTTCTTCAAGTTCAAGTATTTTCTTTTGGATAGCCCGGTATGATTGCCACTCTTTTTTATACAAAGCAAGCTCATCTTCAATATCTGAAAGTCCATCTAAAAGCTTTCCATGTTTAGATGTATCTCGAAGTAAAATTTGTTCAGACTGACCATGCATTTGAAGTAAGATAGGTCCAATTTGTTGTAGGTCTTTATTGTTGATCATAGTGCCATTTACGCGAGCACGTGATTTGCCACTAGACAATATTTCTCTTTGAATGACAATCTCATCTTCTAAATCAAGCTCTAGATTCAAGAAAACCTCTTTGAGGTTGGGTATCTCATTAAAATTAACTTGAAAACATGCCTCAACACGAGCTTTGTCAGCACCTTTTCTTATGCAACTCGATGGGGCCTTTTGCCCACTAAGTAATTTAAGTGCACTTAAAAATAAAGATTTACCTGCACCTGTTTCACCTGTGATAACATTAAATCCAGGCCCAAATGAAACGGTACTTGACTCAATTAAAATGAGATTATCTATTTGTAAGGTTTTAAGCATTGTTATCTCCAGGGGCAACAAAGCGGTCACCGCTCCACCCTAATTTGTGTTTTAGTGCCTCGATAAAACCATACTCTGGTGAGCGAATAATTTGTGTGTTAAATTTTGAACGACGAATTTTCAAGGACTGATTGGCTTGGATAATTCGTTCTTCTCTACCATCTAGTATGACTTTAAACGCAGTTCCTTGTGTATTTTTAATCAATATTGTTGCATCGGCTGGAACAACTATCGGTCTTACTGTTAAGCTTGGTGGATTAACAGGATTGAGTATAACTGCTTCAGCAGTTGGGTAAATAATAGGTCCACCCGCAGCTAAATTATAAGCTGTTGATCCGGTGGGAGTAGAAATCAATAAACTGTCGGCCCAATATTTTGTAAGAACATATCCGTTTATCTTAACTTCTAACTCAATCATAGAGGTATGTTCAAGTGGCTTGATTTGAAGTTCATTAATGATGTAATCTTTTGCAATTGCTGAATTGTCTTCGATAAGTCCAACGTCTAACATTAACCTAGATTTGAGTTCAAAGTCCCCTTGGATAATTGAGTCTAATGCACCTTGGAAACTTGTGGGACTAAAGTCAGTTAAAAACCCTGTACTACCAGTATGAACTCCTAATATAGGAGTTTCAATACGTGCGACTAGTCGAGCAGCTGACAAAAAGGTGCCATCCCCACCGATTGAGATGAGTACATTACAATCTTTGAGTTTGACATCATTTACAAATGTAACATTTGTAAATTCCATCCAAGTGCTAAGTCTTTTCGGTACTAGAATTTCTAATTCATCGTGAGAAACTGACCACTTTTGGATTTCGCTGAGGACCTGTAAGGTCTTTGGATTATTGTCATAAGTTAGGACAGAAATCGTTTTCATATAAGCTCCTAGTCTTCTGACGCTTGAGTTGTTTCAAGCAGTTCAATATATGGTATGAATGAAGGGAAATATTTATCGATTAAATCTATGCTCATAAAATGAGATTTCCCATGCGTGGTTCTTGAAAGTACATAAAGTGCTAGTGCGAGTATTTCATCGCCTTGTGCCTGATAAGTATTTGAGTCACATTCTTCACGGCCTCGAATAACAATGCCTTCATCAAATTCACCAATTTCGGCTCCAGTGTGTTTGAGATTTGTAGCCAAATGATGTAGACGCATGATTTGATTCTCATGTACCAGCGGAATATCTCTTAAAATTGACTCACCGTCAGCAAAGCATGCTGCAATAGCGAGGATTGGGTATTGCCTAGTGCTGCTGAGCATACTCTCACCACCAATTTTACGAGCAAGCCTATTGCGAGTAAATTGAACTTCAATATCAGCGATGGCATCACCTTGACGCTCTTTCCGCCTTAACGAATCTACTTTAAACCCTAGTCTTTTCAATGAAGTAAAAATTCCTGAGCGACTTGGATTAACCGAAACATTCTTCAAAATAAAATATGATTTGGGAATCAAACAACCGAGAACGGTGAGGGCACTTGCAATGTCAGGGTCAGCTGGGAGTCGAATTTGTTTTGCGTTGATTTGTTTAAAACCATCAATTGAGCAGATTGATTTTTTTTCAGTCTTAATCCCTCGAAGCCTAGAAAGTCTTTTTTCTAACTCACTCAATTCTTGATTACCTTGCCGGTCTATGTTTGTTTTTATTCCAAAAAAATTCATCACTTGAATAAATGAATCATTTATTGCAAATGGCTCTTGAACCAAGCAAGAATGTTCATCTAAAAGGCAACGAAGAAAAATAATATCTCTTGCTATTGATGAACTTTGTTTGAATTTGTATTCACTTTTTAATTCTTTTGATTGCTCAAATTGTATATCTAGAGTGCCTTCTTTGGAATCAAGAATATAGCCTTGTAAATTTGAAAGTTCATCACTTAGCTGTCCTAAATGAAGAGAGGTTCCTTTGAGTTGGACTAGCGGCCAATCAGAAGATCGTAAAAATTCAACAAACAAAACATTGACTCTCGTGTGCCTAGAAAGTTCAAAACTGACATCTTGATAATCGGGGCGAAATTGAGCGCCTTGACCAATGATTACTAAGGTTTCAGGTTCAATTAGAGTTGTGATTTTTAGAGTGTGAAACCATTCAACCAACAAATCAATTTGAGGTGTTGTTTGGAAATGTAAAAGTTCAGTACTTCCGGTTGATAATGATGCCATGAATAAGCAATAATAAAAGTATTCTTCATCAGGCGGAAGTATTAATTCCCCATTAAGAGGGCCAGGTCGACTGAGTTCCAATTCTAAAATTTCCACTATAATTCACTTCTTAATTTAGCCTGAATGCTCAAGGTTTCTAGAAGCTTAACTGCTTGTTTAGCTTGCTGAATCGAAGAGAAGCTCAATCTTAATGTTCCACCCATACCTTCTCGTATTTTGAGCAGTTGAATGTCTCGAATATCCAACTTTGCATCGGAAAGCGGGACAACTATTTTTGAGATCATTCCAGTTTGATCTTTTACGGTGACTATAACATCAATTAAACTATTTGACCATCCTTCTTGAGGGATGTTTAAATTTTGACGACCATGATAAGCAGTTTCAAATGAAGATTCAACTTGATTCCAGTTTTTAGTTTTTAGATATGTTTGGAGAGATTCTAATTCATCTATATATTTGTTAAGTGCGTAATGAATTTTGTCGGCGTTAGTTTCTAATATACTCTGCCACATAGGATAAGATGAAAGAGCTAGGCGACTCATATCTCTGTAGCCTGGTCCGGCAACAGAAATAGCCTGAGGAAAGTGTTTAAAAGTTGATACGCTCAGTTGGGTAGATAAAAGCTGAGGCAAATGTGATACTGCCGCTAACCACTCATCGTGAGAATCAATATCACATAGGTGAATAGTTGAGCCCAAAGTATTAATTACTTGAAACAAGAGAGATTCAGCTAGAACGAAAGCTTGCTTGGGTGAAGGAGTTAATAACCAAAGTGCAGATTCAAAGAGTGTTGCATCTCGAGCATCAATGCCGTTTTTTTCGGAGCCTGCCATGGGGTGTCCACCAATAAAGACTTGTTCCCCTAATTTATCCCAAGCAAATTGACAAATTTCTGATTTGGTGGACCCAACGTCAGTTACGATAGCTCCTTCTTTCCAAGGAGTCTTAGACTCAGAAAGCTTTTCAACCATAGAAAAAATATGCTTAATAGGTGTACATAAGAAAACTAAATCAACGCGTAGTTTAATTAAACTAATCTCATCATAAGTGAGAGATTCATCAATAAGTCCCTGTTCTAAGGCGGTTTTTGTTGAGTTAGGGGATGAAATTCCAATAATATGAACGGGAAATAGGCGTGTCCTGAGTGTCTCACAAATTGAGGCACCTAAAAGTCCTAGTCCTACAATAGCAATGACAGGCTTTTTTTGAGATTCCTGTGTCATTATTTAAGCATTCCTATGGTGGGTATCTTCTAAATCGCGAGTCACCTGAATAATAGATTTGAAGACGTCTTGAATTGCATCATCATCTAAGGGGCCGGTACTTTTTTTTGCAACTCGTTTGAGTATCTCAACTTCACGAGTTTCATCGTAAACGACAAGTCCTTTTTTTCGCTTTAATAATCCTATTTCAATGGCATATTCTGCACGCTCATTCAATAGCTGAATAAGTTGAGTTTCAATAAGGTCAATTTTGATGCGCCAATCTGAAATTTCCATGTTATGTCCTGGGTTTATAAGCTGAGGTGAAATCCCACAAGTTCTGTTGATTTTATTTCCTCAACAAGATAGAAATCCACAACTAAATTTCTAAGAGACTTCCCTAGAAATCCTGATTGATTGATGATTGTTTGTGGAAAATCTGAAATTTGCGGGATAATCTTAAGTTTTTGTCCTTCAAATTCTTTAGCAAACTGCTTTTCTAGTTGCTTTACGCGACTAGGCAGCAACATTTGAATAGGCGTTAAGGTTTCAATAGTTCGACCAATACGACTAGGAAGTTGTTTTATGGAAATTCTTTTATTGTTGAGAAGAAGACTCCAGGAAACAAGAGTCTTTGGGTGCTTTCGAATAATTGTTCGATAGAACATAAGTCTTTGGTCAAATATTGAGTCTACCAACTTATTATGGACCACCTGAATGTTTTGATTTTCATTCCCAATCTCAAGCGAATTTGCTGAATCAAGCAAAAGGGTCGTTGTACCTGTAAATTTACGAATAGTAAATTCAGTTGGTGAATCGACAATGAAATATTTGAAGTTTGGTAAAATTACCTGAGAGTGTAAGCTATATCTGCTAGTGCCATCGTTAAGTTTTATGGCCCAAGAGTTGAAGTAGTTTGGTAGTATAAAATAACTCAAAGCTATGAGTAATACAGTCAGAATAAGCCAAGGCTTTAAATAATATTGGCTTTGATTACGAACTAACCTTTTTAGTGGACGCCACTTTGGGAGCTGACTCGCCATAGCTTTATTCTGAAACTTTGAGAACCGCAAGGAAAGCTTCTTGAGGAACTTCAACGGACCCAATTGCTTTCATTCGTTTCTTACCGTCTTTTTGTTTTTCTAAAAGTTTTCTTTTTCGAGAGATATCACCACCATAACATTTAGCGGTAACATTTTTGCGAAGGGCTTTAATTGTGGTACGTGCGATAACTCGTGTTCCAATAGCGGCCTGCACTGCTACATCAAACTGTTGACGTGGAATTAAATCTTTAAGCTTCACAGCGATGGCCTGTCCATGATAAAAGGCTTTATCTTTGTGAAGGATAACAGAAAATGCATCTACGGGCTCGCCATTGAGAAGCATGTCAAGACGAACAAGGTCTGATTTGCGGTATTCAATCAGGTCGTAGTCGAAGCCTGCGTATCCTTGAGATATTGATTTGAGTCGATCATAAAAATCAAACATCACTTCACCCATTGGAAATTCATAATGAAGCGTGACTTTTTGTTCATCGAAATAATCCATGTTGATGAAATTTCCGCGCTTCTCTTCCGAAAGCTTCATGATAGATCCGACATATTCCTTTGGCGTAAATATCTGAGCTTTAATATAAGGCTCTTCAATGCGATCATATGAGCCAACATCTGGAAGGCGAGAAGGATTTTCAACCTTGACCATGGTCTCGTCTTTTAGATAAACATGGTACTCCACAGCGGGCATTGTGGTGATAATATTGGCGTTAAATTCACGGTCTAAGCGCTCTTGGATAATTTCCATATGAAGAAGGCCTAAGAATCCACATCTAAAACCAAATCCAAGCGCTTCTGAAGTTTCAGGTTCCCAAATTAATGCCGGATCGTTCAAAGTGAGTTTTTCTAAAGCATCTCGTAAAAGTTTGTAATCTTCTGCATCAACGGGATATATTCCCGAGAAAATCATCGGCGTGATTTCCTTGTATCCAGGAAGTACTTCTGTCGATGGATTGGCAGCCATAGTTATGGTGTCGCCGATTTTAATATCAGAAATCACCTTAACACTACCTTGCAGATAGCCTACCTGACCAGGGAGGAGTTGATCCCTTGGCTCACGAGAAAGTGAGAACGTCCCAATTTCTGTAATTTGATAATTTGCATCAGTTTGTATCATCTTGACTTCACCTTTGGCTGGTAAAGTACCTTGCATCAAACGAATATAAAGAATGACACCTCTATAGGAGTCATAAACTGAATCAAATATTAAAGCTTGTAATTGTTTATCTGGATCACCATCAGGAGCTGGAACTTCAGCCACGATTTTTCTGAGCACTTGGTCAATGTTTGTACCATTTTTGGCTGAAATCCTTGGAATGTCATCAGGTTCATAACCTAAAAGTTCTCCGACTTGTAGAGCGACTCTGTCAGGTTCTGCTCCAGGTAAGTCAATTTTATTAATAACTGGAATAATGGTGAGTTCTGCATCCATAGCCAGATAGAGGTTTGACATAGTTTGAGCTTCAATCCCTTGAGAAGCATCAACGATTAATAATGCACCTTCACAAGCAGCAAGAGAGCGAGAGACTTCATAAGTAAAGTCTACATGCCCCGGAGTATCAATCATGTTTAGGTCATAAAATTCGCCATCTTGCTCATAGGGCATACGAATTGCATGAGATTTAATCGTAATCCCTCGTTCGCGCTCGAGTTCCATATCATCAAGGACTTGAGCTTTCATCTCTTTATTAGTCAGGGTAGCAGTATTCTCAAGTAGTCTATCTGCAAGAGTAGACTTTCCATGATCAATGTGGGCGATAATACAGAAATTTCTAATGTGAGATTGCTTCATAATTAGTGCATTTCCTGAAAAGGGGAATCAAAGAGCTTCAAATTTAATCAATTGCCTCAAAATGACGCTAAAAAAATTATATTTCAAAAAAACTAACTGATTAAAGTGGATAATGTCTCATTTTATTGTATTTCTGCTGTTATTAAACACGCTTTCTACCTCTTATATATATGGGGCTGGTTTAAAGAAGTTTTCACGTAATTTCTCTCAAATAGACACAATTTATGCTGAGATAACTACTCATGAAGGTGTGATGAAGATATTATTAAATCATCACGAAGCACCCAATACAGTGGCAAATTTTGAGTCACTGGCTAAGTCAAAATTTTATGACGGAATTATTTTTCATAGAATAATCCAGCAATTTATGGTTCAAACTGGTGACCCTAAGGGTAATGGAACTGGTGGACCAGGTTATAAAATACCATTTGAAAAAAATGAACTGAGTCATGAAATTGGAGTAATTTCCATGGCAAATACAGGTGATTTAAATTCCGGAGGAAGCCAATTTTTCATTGTTCAGTATCCACAAAAACATCTTGATGGTAAGCATACTGTCTTTGGTCGTGTTGTAGATGGGTTGGATGTGATTTATAGACTTGAGAAGGGTGATCCAATGATCACGGTGAAAATTATTGAAATAAATAAATCAACAGAAGCTAAGGGGCGTTAATCATGGCAACAAAAAAGAAAACTACAGCTAAGAAATCTACTGTAGGTGCAAAGGCCACACAGAAATCGTCTACTAAAGCTTCTGCAACAAAGACCCCAAAAGCTACGACCAAAAAAGCAGTAGTTCCAAAAGCTACTGCGAAAATTATTACTAAAAAAGCGAGCCCTAAAAAAGCGAGCCCTAAAGAAGTAACAACAAAGTCAAAAACTGCAGCTGCCAAGAAAAAAGTTTCGGTAAAGGCTAAATCATCAAAAGCGGAGTCTAAAATTAAAGTTGTTTCTAAGAAAAAAGCAGTGCCGGCAAAAGTAGCTGCTAAAAAAGTAACAGCTAAAACTGCGAAATCTATTGAGGCCAAACCAGTAGTTAAAAAGTCAGCAACTCAATCGGTCAAGGAGAATCAAAAACCGGTGAGTAAAAAACCAATAACTAAAAATGCAACTAAAAAAGTGGCTGTTAAAAAAGTGGCTGTTAAAAAAGCAACCACTACAAAGGCCGTTGAAAAGAAGACATCAGCGAAGAAAGTTGCTGTCAAAAAGGTAGAGCCTACGAAGAAGACACCAGCGAAGAAAGCTGCCGCTAAAAAGGTAGAGCCTACGAAGAAGACACCAGCGAAGAAAGCTGCCGCTAAAAAGGTAGAGCCTACGAAGAAGACACCAGCTAAGAAAGCTGCCGCTAAAAAGGTAGAACCTACGAAGAAGACACTAGCGAAGAAAGCTGCAAAAACTGAAACTAAAAAGCCAAAAATTAAAAAGTCAAAAACTAAGGAACCTACCAAAAAAAATGTAGCAGAAAAAAAAAGTGGCGCCTGCCGATGCTAAAACCAAGGCCCAG